>JAUYEO010000127.1 GCA_030689795.1 Desulfobacterales bacterium
GTCAACGCAAACGTGCCGCCTCGCGTGTCCATCGCTCCCAAATTGCTGATCACGTTCGTCTGATCCAGCGTCGTCGCTCCGCCACCTGTCGTGTTCGTCAATGCCAGCGTCCCCGCCGTCATGATGCCTGTCTGCGTAATATTGTTTCCTGCTGCAAGAGTTAATGTGTTATTTCCAACATTTGCTGAAGAAATATCAAGTGCACGAGCACTAGCTGCTCCTGTCTCTTGACTTATAGATACATCACCTACGGTACCTGATTTGATTTCGGCAGACAATGTTGAGACATTTGTCTTTATTGCTCCTGATCCAGATATTCCGATTCCACCTGCTGCTGCCTTAAGGTTTAAAATAGATCCGGTTACGCCTGTAGCAGCCTCGATAATATAATTGCCTGACCGTGTTATCTTACCCTGGCCGACTGTTGTGGCTCCTCCACCTTGATCCAATCCATCATCCCAGTCGCCTGACGTAGCTGATTTATGATCCGCAAAAAGATTGATCGTCACGGCGTTTGTATCTATTGTTACATTCCCATTAATATCAATATCCTCTTGAGCCCAAACGTTTGCATTTGCAGATATTGTTCCGGATATAGTTGCATTCACCGGGTCAATAATTAAAAGCCCTTTATTAAAGCCCTGAGCCGCATCCCCTTTTACAGTACCGCTAAAATATACGTCCTGCTTTGCGCTTAATTCTGCAAAACCTCCATCACCTGATACCGTCCCGCCAGATATGTCTATTGTCTGGTTGCCCTCTGCATAAGCATTATCATAAGAATATAGGTAAACATTTCCTCCTTGGGAGTTAAAATCTTTACCCTTAGCCTCAATCAAACTCGTTCCTTGAAGGGTCAACTCAGTGTCTGCAATAATGCTGATATCACCTGCTGTTCCATAATCGCCGGCATTTGCCGTAATGGTACCGGCATTGCTGATCACTTCGCCTTCAATATCTATTTCACCGCCATCTCCCTCAGAAATTGCATCTGCCTTAATAATCGCATTTTCGCCCACTTCCACTTGCTTTGTCGTCTGAGTACTGTTTCCGACAACTACCTTTCCACCGCCGCTTCTTCCCGAAGCCCTCAGCTTGCTGTATTCGACAAGCCCGACTAATCGTCCTGTAACCTCAATGTATCCGCCTGTCTCTCCCTCTTCTTCTCCGGACGCATCGAGCGTTCCGCTGTTATAGACGATGCCCTGGTCCCCGCCGTTAAGCTTTATTACGCCGTTTTTATTCTCAAGAGTTCTGGCCTCTATTATACCTTTATTATTAACAACCGATTTTATCGCATCATAGGCAACCTTTGCGCTTAAAACCACCTCACCGCCGTCAGCCGTAATCCGCCCTTCGTTTAACACTCCATTTTCAAGAGGAACGCCGTCAATCCCCAGAACCTGATTTTTAACGCTCTCGTTTATGATGAAATTGATTAAATCATTTCCTGCAAAATTTAATGTTATCTTCTCCCCTGCACCTAAATTAACCTTGCCCAAATTGGCTATTATCGCTCCCTGGTTCACAACTCCCGGCGCAAGCAGAGATACGCTTCCGCCGTCCGCCGCAGATATTTTCCCCTGGTTTAAAATGGACGCAAGAGATGCGCCCGGGTTTTGAACAAATACGTAATTGCCTGAAAGAAAGTCCTGGTTGGTAATATCAAGTGTGCTTCCCACAAAGGAATTCGTTTCGATCCTGCCGGTAGGACCTACCAAGATTCCATTGGGGTTTATCAGAAATATGCGCCCGTTTGCTGAAAGAAGACCATAAATTGCAGAAAGATCTCCGCCTGTCACGCGGTTCAAGGCGATCGATGCCGCACCGGGCTGCAGAAATCTCACAGCCTCCTGCTGGGCTATCGAAAACTGCTGCCAGTTTATGATGGCCTTGTCGGTTGCCTGGTTCACCTGCATGTTGAGCTGGTCGGGCTGGGTTATACCCGCCGAACCGGCGACAACATTTCCGCCTTTCGGTAGCGCGAAAATATGAACAGGAAATACAAGGGAACAAACCATGTATATCAGCATTATTGCCGATATCCTGCGTTTCAATAGACTCTTTCTCATACATCCTCCGGCATATTTAAAAACAAGAGACAAAGGCACACTTAAAATATTTTTTAAACCACGAAGAGCACGAAGAACACGAAGCATCTTCATAGTATTAAATAATAAAGCAAAAACAGACTTGAAAAATCCTTAAACCACGAAGAAATTTATAAAACAAATCTTCTCTAATCCCGTTTCTTAATCTCTTCTCATTATAAATTAATCAGGCCGCCGATTTTCGACGATATCCGCAGATAATTATTCTATTAGCTCTTTATATTGAAAATCCTGACAATCTGCGTTCATCTGCGTCCAAAAAGAAAATTCCTTTCATGCCCTGATACCCTGTGTCGCAAGCAATGCATGCTCGACTTCTACTGGAAACTCCACCATTATAAAATGGCTCTTATGATAGAGATAATCCTCTCCGCTCTCATCTACAATTCTCAAGAGATCGTCCTTGGCAGCCACTTCGTCCGGAATGATCTCATAAATCTTTCTCAAGATCAGAGAGGCTTCGTAGTCGGCATTATCGACACAGACGGCAAAATGTCTTTCGCGCTTATTCATTGTCTCGTTCCAAGTAACGTTTAATTTTGATATCTTTACGGCCAATCCCATGGGCTTCGTACCAGTGTAACTCAACCCATCTGATGTTTCCATTGGGGAGCCTGACATGAGCCCTACCCTTGAGCTTTCTCCATCGCCCCGATCCATAAGTCTTTTCAAGATACGCCAAATTGCGGATGCCGGTCCCGACCGCGATGACTTCGACTCTTTCAATCTGGCGAATGACTTCAAATTTCACAGTTCATCCGTATTTTTAAACCACGAAGCACGAAGCAATTTATAAAAAACTTATCTGACAGGATTTACAGAATTTGACGAATCAACTGCATGCCTCCTCCTGTCCATCCTGTTTAATCCTGTTAATCCTGTCTAAAAACCTTGGCAATCTGCGTCATCTGCGTCCAAAGATGTTAATGCTCTTTCTTTGCGTGTTTTATGGCATCTCGAGTTACTATGCCTATCCCAATGATAAACACTGCAACAACACCAATTACAAGCCATTCCATCATAACTCCTCCAACTCGTCAATTTTTCGATATGCAACTCTGTTTATCCACACAATTGCAAATGTAACTAAAAGCACCATTATAGCACAAACTATAAGAAGAATCGGACTGGCTTTTCCATAATTTTGAACCAGCCAAGCAATTAATGAAATATCCGTAGCGATCAAAACACCAAATATAATCTTTAACCATCCAATCTCCTCTTTTAGCTTATCAAATTTTGCCATTTTATCTTGTTTCTTTTGTATAGTTTATTGCCTGTCCCGCCTCAGGCGGGCAGGCAACATCCTGTCCATCCTGTTAATCCTGTTAATCCTGACTAAAAACTTTCGTTGTTAAAAATCCCACTTTGCGCATCTGTGCCTTTGCCCCTTTGACCCTCGCTCTTCTGTGCCTTTGCCCCTTTGACCCTTTTTATCAAAAGAAATTCCACGAGGCCTGGAAATAATGGTAATATTCATCCCCGTTCTGTTTCACGGCTACAGGGAAACCCATGTCGTACTTGAAGCTGAACACATCCTTGTAATAAAGTCTTATCCCCCATCCGTAACCACCCAGATATTCCGATTTCTGCTCATCGGGGGGAATCGGATCGACTATGAATACCCCGCCGTGATCGTAGAAGAGCGCTATCTGGGCAAGCTGCGATATCTTCTGCCCGAACAGGGTCATGTTCTCGATATAGGGCGGCGCCATCATCAGCTCGGCTGAAAGGATATAACCCTTGTCGCCGAGATACAGCGAAGGATCATGCCCCCTTACCGTGCCGTAACCGCCGATTATCGTCTCTTCAACCGGCAACAGCCTGTCCTTTGTCCAGTACCCTGTCCCCCTCAACATCAGGTTGGTATTTCCGTATACCTTTTGTATCCTCACGGCATTTAAAGTGAATTTGCCGAAAAATTCATCCGAATCCAAACGGCTGGTAGGATAATCAGGATCAACCTCAACCTTTCCGGAATAGCCGCCCAGGGAAATAATGCTTTTTCCAAGATACTTGTCAACGCTGTCAAAATTGAACACACCGTAATATGTATTCATCTCGTCTATGCTGGTCAGCGCGCCCAGAAGCTCGTTTTCGATATATTTATTCTCGATGCCCACAGTCAAACTGAGATTCGTATCCCTCGTCTTTATCAGAGGATGCGTAAGCTTTCCGCCGTATATTCTTGTCCGGCCCAGCAATCCCAGGTCAGCCAGATCCATGCCGACCGCATATGCGCCTTTCAGATATGAAAACGAAAATTTCGTTCCGTATTTGTTGATCGGAATGGAAAGTTCAGCCTGGTTGAGCATAGAATCGTCATAACTGTTGCCGATATTGGTCCTTAAGGTAAGCACACTCCCCCAGTTATAGTCTATCAGCTTAAGCGTGCTTCCGTAACGGTCCTCACTTACTCTCTCAGACCCGAAATTGTTGTAGTCAACTCCAAATTTTACTCCGAATGCAATAGCAGGAGTCTCTTTCGCATTCAAAACTACATCCACGGTTCCGGGCTTCTCGCCGCCCTTTAACATGATTTCCGTCTTTACCCCGACTATATCGTTTGAAAGTAAAAGACCCTTCTCAAGAAGCGATTCCTTGACAACGCCAAGTTCCTGCTGCTCCTCAAAATATCTCTTTAAAACAGCATCCCTGTAATATTTGTTTCCTGTAATCCTGATCTTGCCGATTTTGCCTTCCGCCACCGTAATCCTTAATATGCCGTCTTTGATCTCCTGCTCGGGAAGGTAGGCTCTCGCAAGAATATAGCCTTTCTCCTGGTATGTCACAGTGACAAGGTCGGTCACCTTGCTCATCTCTTCCATCGAAAGGTCTTTGTTTTTGTACGGCTCAACCAGTTTATTGAGGGTTTCGGAATCGATAACCGTGTTGCCGGTAATCACAATATCCCTGATAGAGACGGCATCGCCGTTTGCTTCCGT
>JAUYEO010000133.1 GCA_030689795.1 Desulfobacterales bacterium
TGTCAAACGTACTGCATCCTGAAATTCTTTTGGACGTAATCCATGAATTGATTCGAATATCGCAAATTTAGGATCCAAAGCTGGTATTGCTTTTTATAAGAAATTTCGGCTGATTGGATACGGGAAGCAGGATAAATGAGGAGAGTAACTTTGTCAAGGTTATACACGCTCCCCAGTTTTGATACAGCGAATGAAAGCAGTTCCGAAGGCAGTCCCTCCGGATCAGTAATAAGGACTTTTATGCAATTTAAGAGGCTTGACATATTTATTGCCAGATCCGACTGATCAACTATAAAAACAGCCTTAAGCTGATCTTGGTAAATCAAAGAATAAATCCGCCACCTTCTTAAAAAACCTAAGCGTTCAGAAACTTTTTCCAAAGAGTCATTACCGTGATCAGACTCTTCAAAACGCAGGACATTGAGTAAAAGGCCACCGGAGTTATTTTTATAAAATTGCTCCAGCTCCCATAAATCAAAAGGTATGCTCTCTCTTAAAAGCCATCCCTGGGGAAGGCATTTTTCAGGGGATGCGACAGGCAGTGTCAGATAAGAAAAAAGATCAAGTGAACAGGCCTGAGGATTGTTCAAATCTCGTGCGAATCCCCCGAAGACACGGTCAGGGAATTTATTTTCAGGACGGAAATAACAGATAACATAATCCATATGCGCTGAAGATAATTGATACATGCCATTTAAAAAAATCATCATCTGCCGCAATACAACAAAACCGGGGAGTTTGTTATTTTCCATTGATCTTGCTGCATGATGCTGAATGAGCCATGTTCGTTCATAGGCTCTGATCATTGACATATGCCCGTAAATCCGCCCGTTTTTTTCGTAGGTAATATGCCTGGCAATTTCAGGATTTTCCTGATAGAGTTTCCGGTAAGTTTCCATGAAATTCTTGCGATGTGCCTGGCAAAAACCATACTTTTCGGGATAAATGAATCCTGTCTGAAAAAAAAATTCCCAGAGGGCATCCATATCAACTTCGGTGGAGACAGAAATTTGAGGGTCCGAATTGGTGCCGAGAACATGGTTTATGTGACTGTATGAATAGATATCCATATCCAGAATGGCAATGCCATAACGGATATCATTCTCTCCCATCCGCCGGTAGATGACCTGTGCGGAACAATTTGCAATTGAGATACCGGCAAGAAGAATGGAAAGATCAGGGATCATCATGCCCGGCATTAACAGATCATCATCAGGTTTGTCGCTTACGGAAAAACCCGTTGTTGAAATATTGAAAATATCTCTATGGATTTTTTTCTTTATGAAAGGATGTTCAAATACAGCGACTAGTGGTGGTGCAATGCGCCGCCGTGGATTGCGGATTTTTTTTGCCAGAAAACGGCTGATATGGTCGGTTGCCGCAGCAAATACGATTTCTTTTGATATGTTTTGATCATCCTGCCGGCGTATGCATTTACAGAACTCGGTATAGATTATTTTCTCATTTGAAAACAGGCGAATTGATGCGGGAACATCCGGATTGAACCAGTTATTATGTTTAAATGCTTCTGAGTTTGCCTTGATTCGGAATGCTCCGGCACTGAAGTCTATCACTTCACCCCTGGCAACAAAATCGCTTTGCATCAATTCAGCAGAGACATCCCTGCAGGGATATCTCTGGATCTTGCGTTTATTCAGGACAAAACTTTTCTCAGGTAACTGGATCGTGAAGCCGCTTTTACAGCTGCTCAAAATGTTAATTGGAGTGACGATCATGGACTGATTATTTATGATGACCAGATGAAGGGTATGATACGATTCAAACTTGTATTGAAAGTAGGATTTGTCCCACCGGCAGGTCAATTGATTGTCGAGACAAGGTTCAGGATAAGCTTTCGCGAGAAACCTGTCTTGATAGACCGGGTGCTGTAAGAGAACAAAAAGAGGGCCACCTGTAAAATGAATATAATTGATGGTGTTGATCAGCTCCATCTGATCCAGGGTCTTTGCTGCTTCGAAAGTTTTGATCAGGTCTTCATGCTGGAAAAAACGCGGAGGAGCGAATTTATTCAGATCAAATAGGTTTTCCTTTGTTTCAAGATCCATGATATGACCCAGCTTTTGCTCAATTGACTAATAAGAAATTGAAGACCATTTTGTTTGTCGCTCTATAACAACCCTTAATAAAAACTCAATTGTTGATTATCTGAGTATATAAATAAGACACTTGTATGTCAACTAAATTTAACCACAATATATGGGGGTTATTGCTGATAAGGTTTATTTGAAATGAGAGCGCGGAGTTCCTCTTTGCTGAAATTATTCAAGAGCCTTTAATATTAATTGAATTTCGTGCAACTTGAGTGAAGTTCTTGATAGAATGGCCATAACTGCATGACAATTTAATTGAAGATCTCCACAGCAAGCAACGGGGAATGTGGTTGCTATTGCGGTTTAAATGTTGTATGGGGTCAATATGAGAACAGACAAAGTATTAACAGAAAATTTTGAAGAATTGGAACGTGAACATACCCACCTGAATGAAAAACTTAATTCAGAGATAAAAAATATCGAAGCAGTTCAATTCAAACCCTCTGATACATATCTTATGGAAAGCACAGAGGAAACATTTCGGCTGGAGATCAAGACAGATCCGGAATCAGTCCGGCAACAGGCCCTCTGGTGCGGTGCAAAACCCGGCATGAGGGTCCTTGATGTGGGATGTGGTCCCGGAAAAACCACATCTATTCTTTATGAAATGGTGCAACCGGGAGGAAGTGCTGTCGGTATTGATCTATTTCTGGATCGCATCTCTTATGCAAAGAATCATTATTGCCGACAATCTGGAATTGATTTCACAGTCTGCAATTTAAAGGAGCCATTAATCAGTATCGGTCAATTTGACCTGATTTGGGTTCGGTTCGTCCTGGAATATTTCCGGGAAGAAAGCTATAATATTGTCAGCAATTTGAGTGAGGCACTGAAACCAGGAGGTTATCTCTGTTTGCTCGATCTTGACTACAATTGCCTTAGCCACCATGAACTGCCTCCGATGATTCAAGATCTCCTGCCAAAACTCATGAACCGGCTGCAGGAAGAATGCAACTTTGATGCATATGCGGGTCGAAAGTTATATTCATATTTATTTGATCATGGGTTTAATAATATACAGGTTAATCTTATGGCGCATCACTTATTTTTTGGTTCTATAAAGGAGACAGACTTTTTTAACTGGATGAAGAAGATCGAAATTATCGTAAAAAGGTTTGAGGATTTATTCAGTGATTATCCTGGCGGATGTGAGGCTTTTATCGATGATTTCAAGAAATTTTTAATTGATCCACGGCGTTTTACCTATACGCCTTTAATCATGTGCAAGGGAATGAAACCTATGGATTTTTGATTTTAATAATGAAATATCAGCGCGAAGTCTACAAGGGGTTTTTGTCTATGAAATCGACGATAATTTAGGTGATTACATCACCCGCATTCGGCTTCTTGGTTATTCCGGCGAAATCGGCCGGTGGTTCCGGTTCAAATCGGTGCCCTATACTTCCATCGAAAGTAATACTTTATCAAACATGTTATTGAAATTAGATGCCACGACTCTTATTTATTAATCCAGCCAATATCCACCGGACACTGGGAAATATCAAGTCAACCGCTTTTCCACCTTTGAACTTGCCTTACCTGGCTGCTGTTACTCCTAAACATTATCAAATCAGTGTTATTGATGAAAATATCGAACCATTCGAATTTCAAAAAGCAGACATTGTTGGTATTACAGCCTATACTGCCACTGTAACCCGCGCCTATCAAATTGCACAAATGTACCGCAAAAAGGGAATTTATACCGTTATGGGCGGTATTCATGTGTCGATGATGCCCGATGAGGCCTTACGTTATTGCGATACCGTAGTGGTTGGAGAAGCTGAGGGTGTCTGGCCCAAGGTTCTTGAAGATTTTGAGGCCGATAATCTGAAAGATAGATACGAAGGGGCTTGGTTGAGCTTAGAAAATCTGCCTATCCCGCGCCGTGATATTCTTAAAAACAGCTATTATAGCTGGGGTAGCATTCAGACCTCCCGCGGTTGCCCCATGAATTGTTCCTTCTGTTCTGTTACCGCTTTTAATGGAGGCAGGTTCCGCCGGCGTTCTCTGGATGCAGTGATTGAAGAACTCGATCTTATCCCTCAAAAAAGAATCATGCTCACTGATGACAATCTCTTTGGTTACGGCAAGGAAGATCGGGAATGGACTCGCGCTTTCTTTACACAAATTCTGGATAAAGGCATAAAAAAAACCTTTTTTGGCCAAACATCTATCTTACTTGGGAAAGATCTTGAACTTGCTCGCCTTGCAGCAAGGGCCGGCCTTAAGATGGTTTTAATCGGGATTGAATCGGTAAATTCCAAAACTCTTGAATCTTACGGAAAGCATTCCAGTATTAGATGCTTTAATCCAAATCAATGCAAAGAACTGATCACAAATATTCGTAAAGCAGGTATAGCCGTTCTTGGCGCTTTTGTACTTGGAAGCGACGAGGACGATCACACGGTTTTTCATTCCACCTTGGAATTTATAAAATCTGCGCACATTGACGTGCTTCAGACCACAAAGCCCACCCCCTTACCCGGTACCCAGTTATGGAAAGACTTACAACAAAAAAATCGAATTATCAGCAAAGATTTTCCCAAAGACTGGGAAGATTTTCGCTTCAGCAGAATGGTCTATCAGCCGCTAAAATTGTCCATAGAAGATATTTATATGGGATTTACCTATTTGCGTAAAGTTTATTACAGCATTTGGGAGACACTCAAGAGAACTTTCTCAACGCTTGGTGCAACTAAAAGCATTACAGCAACCGTCGTCGCTTACGCTTTCAATAAATCTTATCGCAAAGCTTTCCGAAATTCTGATCATTATCGAAAATATCATTCTATCAATCTTGAAAATAAATTTAAGCCATTGGATATTAAATAATATTCTGATACCTCTAATTGTCAGCGTGACAGAGCACTGGATGAAGAAGGTCGAAATTATCGTAAAAAGGTTTGAGGATTTATTCATCGATTATCCTGGCGGATGTGAGGCTTTTATCGATGATTTCAAGAGGTTTTTAATAGATTCACGGCGTTTTACCTATACTCCTCTAATTTTGTGCAAAGGGATGAAACCTCTGGACTGTTGATTTCAAAAATCGAACCGAACCAGCTTCAATTTATTCACTTTAAGACATATTCAACGCATACAATATTTCCTTGCGGACTATCCCATTGCTTTGGGGAAGAATATCCTCCAATGCTTTTTTGGCTTTCGGACCACCTATACGCCCCATGGCCCAGGTAATCATGCCCAATACTCTGTCGTCATCATTATTATAAAATTCTGTCAGAAGATCCTGAAGATATTCTTCGTCACGGCTGTTTCCCATAGCCCTCGCAACATTCATCTTCCATCTCCATATATCATTGTCAGACATGTAGAACATATGCGGCCATATCTTCGAGTTAAAATAAGATTTATCCATGTCGAGCAGTTTATCAAGCCTGAAGTTATCCGCCATTCCTGCCACCTTTCTGTTGACCGGCAGCTCTTTTTTCAGCCACGGCGCGTTTCTCGGGCATACATTCTGACAATGATCGCAGCCGTATATCCATAATCCCATAGGTTCGCGAAGCTTTACAGGGGTGATTCCTTCGCCGTAATAAGTAAGAAATGAAATGCATCTGGCCGGATCTATTTTGCGGGACCCTTGTAATGCGCCGGTGGGACAGGCAATAATGCATGAATTTTTGCACCAGTCGGGGCACCCGATTTCAAGCGTAGGTTCATCAGGTGTAAATTCTTGGTCAACTACAACCGCTATCGGCAGAACCCAGGAACCTTTACGGACTACCTTGTTTGAATAAAACAAGCAGTTCTTCCCAAAGGTCCCCATTCCGGCCCGCGCAGCCGCGAGCCTATGCGGGAGGTTGAACGGAACCTTCGAATTGATGCCGTTATCTCTGAGAAATGAGCGGAACGATTTGATCCTTTTTGATAATCCGTCCTTTGTTACCCGGTCGTCGTCAAGATAACACCGGCCGAAATAATTTTCCATCGATTTTGGAAATGCTTCTTTAAAATATACTTCCATTAAAACAATAATCGATTTTGCCTCAGGAAGAATGGATTTCGGATCGGTGCCTGCAATAAGATCAAGCCCAAGTTTGAACAACGGTTCATAATATTTTTGTCTTTCCTGCAGGAGGTCCTTCTGGGAGTCAAAGAGTTCGGCAGAGGTAAAACCGATATCCCCGAAACCACATTCATAAGCCTTTTCAATAATTTCGTTTTTACCAATCATGTTTAATTCTAACCCGGCATTGCCGGAACAAAAGTGATAACAATGATAAAAACTCATTACTCTATTATTTCAAGATCGTCAATTTTGTTTGGTCTAAAAGATATCGTATGCTAACATGACAGACAAATATCGGAGGTTTGAAAAATGATTTTTATAAAACGAGTTATTACGAGAATAATTCCGGTTTTCCTTCTTTTTGCCCTGACCTGCCATGCTGCAGACAGCCTTACCGGGCCACAGGAGATTTTTTCAAGGCACTACGAAGCGATTGGGGGGCTGGAAAGACTTAAAAAAATCAAGTCGGGTTATCTCGAGGGAAAGACGACTTTTGACGGGCTTGAAGGCAGGTTCAGGACGTGGGAGGAGATCCCTCTTAAATACCGTCTCGAAGAAGATTACAGCGTCATAAAACAGATATTCGGAGATAACGGCAAGACAAGCTGGTCTGTTGATCCGAACGGGAAAGTACAGATACACAGGGATGAGGAGACCATTAAAAGAAGAAAAGTGAAAGCGCTTCTTGAGGTCTATGATCATATGGAGCCCGGTACGAAAAACTTCATTTTTACATATGAGGGGAACAGGCAGTCAGGAAATGTTGAATGCCATGTGATTAAAATGGCCAACATCATTAATGAAGAGTACACATTGTTTTTTATAAATAAAGAGAATTATTACGTAGTTAAGGCAATAATCAAGCAGCCTGACGTTGAGATCCATACGCTTTATTCGGACTACCGCCGCATAGACGGCATCCTGATTCCTTTTCATGAGGAGACTGATATTTTCCCAAGAGAGAAAAAAGAGACCGTTCAGCTTGAAAGGTATGATTTTAACGCGAAAGCCGACAGCGCTCTTTTTGAACCCCCGTCAAAAGACATTGAAGATTTTGAGTTTGCAAACGGTGAGAATTCAACAGATGTACCTTTTACTTTTGTTGAGAACAATATTTACCTGCCTGTGACTATAAATGGCGAAACAAGGTTCTGGTTGCTCGATAACGGCGCCAGCATGTCCATAATCGATGCGGATTATGCAAAAAAGCTGGGGCTTGAACCGGAAGGAGAAATAAAGGGTTTCGGAATTGCCAGTGTTTTTGATTTTTCATTTGTCACTCTTCCGTCCTATCTTGTCAGGGGCATACGATTTGATCCCCAGAAGATCTTTTCTTATAAAGGTCTTTCAGAGAGATTGTACGATTCCGATATAGTCGGAATCATGGGACATGATTTTTTATCGAGATTTGTCGTCAAAATCGACTATGCAGAGAAGATATTATCTTTTTATCATCCTGACCGGTTTGAATACAAAGGCGAGGGCAGGGTAATTGACGCGCCCCTGAGGAATAAATTATTCAGTCTGCCGGCAATTGTTAATGAGAAATATAAAGGCAGATGGGCTCTTGATATCGGCGCTTTTGATGTCTCTTTTCATTACCCTTACGCAAAAGAGAATGGTCTGCTGAGCTTGAAAGGAGTTGAAAGAATAAGCGCCGATCTGGGAGGGCAGCACGGCGAGAGAACCATCAGGTTCAAGACGATGGAGCTTGGCGGTTACAAGGTTTTAAATCCTTTGATAAACGTACCTTTGAACATGGGGAAGGGCTCGAATATAAGCAAAGAGATTATCGGGAATATCGGAAATACCCTGCTTCGCCATTTTACCGTGTATCTCGATTACAAAAGACAGCAGGTAATAATCGAAAAGGGGAAAGATTTTGATCGCAAATTCCCGGAAGATAAAAGCGGCATGTTGATCGGTAAAACGGGAGACGGTTTTCCTGAAATCGTCTTTGTAGCACCCGGGACTCCTGCAGATAAGGTGGGTTTTCTGAAAGGCGATATAATACGGAAAATTAACGGCTCGGATGCCGCCTTTTTCGGCGGAATAATCGGAGTGCGGAACCTCTTTCTCGAAGAAGCGGGCATGGAATATAATATCGAAGTGATAAGGGCCGGATCCGGACAGGCACTGAAGTTGATACTGGAAGATTTGTTTAAATGAAACAAAGTTGATGTAGCAAGGTTAGCGGGCAAATTAAGAAAACACACTCTATTCCCTACGGTTGAAGATATCCCAGTCTTCAACTTCATTGTCCAGCAGTGCTTTTCGATATTTAACTGCTGCTACCATATGATATCGAATTTTGTATACACTATGGGAAGTTTTTCCTAATTCCATAATTGCGGTATATAGCACCGCTTTTAACCCCGCCGCAAGCGGTCGGGGTATTAAAAATCATAATAAAACCGTTACAGCCTTTTTCCATTATTCCGGCAGCCTGGTCATTAAGAGCGTAACAGCTTGAAAGCATAACCTTTACATCCGGATTTATTTCCCTGATTCTTTCAAACACTTCGCTTCCGGTCATATCGGGCATTATCATATCAAGAACAACAAGATCAATTTTATCCCTGTTTTTTTCGTAAACATCAACAGCCTCTTTCCCTCCGGTTGCGGTAATAAGCCGTCGTTCAAAAATAACCGTAACATTGAAATGCCGTGACCGGCATAAGGAGCCGTAACGAAATGGTCAGAAATGTAATGGTTATTTCGTAACGGCTCCTAACATCGTATCCCGGTTTTTTTAATATTGCCTGCCCCACATCAATTATCATTTTCTCATCGTCAACAAATAGAATCGTGCCGGTTCCTGAAATACGCCTGTCAGTTTCTTTCTTTTTATCATCTTTCATGTTCTCGCATGCCGGAAGGTATATATTGAATGTGCTTCCTTTTCCTTTCTCGCTGTACACGTTAATGAATCCGCCGTGATTCTTGATTATTCCATAAACCGATGCAAGTCCAAAGACAAATCCTCCATATTATCTGTTAAAAGAAGCTCAACTCTGCTGAAGCCTTCATCGATTTCAAGAGGTTTGCCGCACAGATTTCGGTCAATCTTTTTGTGAGTATTTATATCCATGCCATCCTCCTTATTATGAGCGGATGTTAACCGGTTCACGGTTTCTGGCAATTAAGGTGTTTACTACCAAAATAGGACTTTTATGGCAACATATATCAGTCCGCTTTTATATAAGTTATTGTAATTATGATTACTTATAATTATGCTCCGGATGCAAAAGGACAACAATCGATGCCTGATGAATAAAGCAGGATACGGGTAAAGGAAAATGGATTCTCCACTTGCCTGGTATGGACAGAACACGCGAAAATATGGCCTTGATCATCGATCCGGCCAAGTCATCCTGTCTGCATTCATTCAGAAAAGATGCCGGATGTTGGAAAATACTTGATTGTCGCGAAATAGCTTGGCCTTTTATGGCAATCTCCGAAAAAAAACTTGACAATCTGCCGGTGATCTTATAACAATGGCGGCAACAATTCGAGAAAAAGACGATCGCCCGGTTATCGGAACACGGTTGAAATCCGTGACGGTCCCATCGCTGTAACCGGAATATCCCTTGCATTTGCCTCCCCGGATTTTTGTGGAGGCGGCCACTGGCCCCCGAGGCCGGGAAGGCTGTAAGGAGAGGCTCCATCCGGAAGTCAGAAGACGGACTGGGCGATCTGCTTTAAGGGCGCGATGGCAAAGGGCTCTGAGGAGATTTTTATCTTCCTCGGAGCCCTTTTTTTTTGACGAATTTATCAGACAGGCATAGGAGTGTTCCATGAAGACTCAGATTGAATTGGCCCGTGAAGGCGTTATTACCCGTCAGATGGAAAAGGTGGCGGTCGATGAGGATTATTCTCCGGAGATGATCCGTGATCGCGTTGCAAAGGGGGAGATCGTCATTCCGAACAATCCCAACCGTCCCGATCAGATCGTCAGAGGGGTCGGTTACGGGCTGAGAACAAAAGTCAACGCATCTATCGGCACATCTTCGGATATCTGTGATATTGATGAGGAAGTACGCAAGGCAATCGCTGCCGAGGAGGAGGGGGCGGATACGCTCATGGAGCTCTCCGCGGGGGGAAATCTCGACCGGGTCAGACGGGAGGTTATTGCAGCCACCCGCCTTCCTGTCGGCAATGTTCCCCTGTATCAGGCGTTCAAGGAGACTGCCCGGCGATACAAGGACCCGAGCCGGCTCGATCCCGAATATCTCTTCGATCTCATCGAGCAGCAGCTTAGCGATGGTCTCAGTTTCATGGCGATTCACTGCGGAATCAACCAGTACACCATCGAGCGCCTTCGCAAGCAGGGTTACCGTTACGGCGGGCTGGCATCAAAGGGGGGAACCTTTATGGTGGCGTGGATGGATGCAACCGGAAAGGAAAACCCCCTATACGAGCAGTTCGACCGTGTCTGCGGCCTCATGAAGAAATATGATGCGGTTCTCTCCCTCGGAAACGGTATCCGCGCCGGTGCGATCCACGACAGCCACGACCGGGCGCAGATGGCGGAGATGATCATCAACTGCGAGCTTGCCGAGCTTGGCCGCGAGATGGGATGTCAGATGATGGTGGAAGGTCCCGGTCATGTTCCCCTGGATGAGATCGAGGGAAATATCATGCTGGAAAAGCGGATGAGCGGAAATGCGCCGTATTATGTTCTCGGTCCGATCCCCCTCGATACCGGAGCAGGTTACGACCATGTGGGAGCTGCCATCGGTGCGGCGCATTCGGCGCGGTACGGCGCGGACCTGATCTGCTACATCACGCCCGCGGAGCACCTTGCACTGCCCACAGAAGCCGATGTGCGGGAGGGTGTCAGGGTCACCCGGCTGGCTGTTCGGGTCGGCGATAT
>JAUYEO010000150.1 GCA_030689795.1 Desulfobacterales bacterium
ACATTCACCAATAGGGAGGGTATCGAGCGGGCCAGGATTTTTAAGAAGGAACAAAAACGGATGGCGGGGGCTTGTGCCTGCTTAAAATTGACATAAAAGCCGATTAATGCGATACATAAAGATGTGAAAAACAAATTTTTATCATTTATGATCAATACAAAAAAGAGCGTGAAGCGATCATAAAAGAGTCCCCATAGCTGCCGGTAATACCGGGAAGGAAATCCGTTTATGAAATTCACTTTTGCACACAACAACTTTAATGTATTGAATTTGGAAAAAAGCCTCGATTTCTACAAAACGGCGCTGCAACTGACTGAGGCCAGAAGGCGTGAAGCACCGGATGGGAGTTTTACCCTTGTTTTCTTAAGCGATGGTCAGATGCCGCACCAGCTCGAATTAACCTGGCTCAGAGACCGGCAGGAACCTTACAATCTCGGTGATAACGAATTCCATCTGGCCCTTATGGTTGACGATTTTGCGGGCGCCCATGCCCTGCATGAAAAAATGGGTTGTATCTGTTATGAAAACAAAGCCATGGGAATCTACTTTATCAATGATCCGGACGATTACTGGATCGAAATTGTCCCCAAAAGATGATGTGGGCGGCTGATGACACACCAACTTAGGGAGGAGTAAGATCTCATCATGACGACCATCGATCCCAAGGAATTCAGAGATATCAACCCCGGCGGGCGCCTGGATCCGTATTTCCTGACCATCCCTGTTTCGGCCACGGGCAGTGCCGGTATGGAGACCTGCCTGGTGAATCTGGTGGAGAGCGGGGACGAGGTGGTGGTATCCGTCAACGGCGGTTATATCCTATGAATACAGTGATACCACGCGACCTGATCAAAAACCTGCGACGGATCGTGGGCGAACGCCATGTCGCCGAGTCCCGAACCACCACTGAACTGTACTCCTATGACGGATCCATGGCAAGGGGAAAGCCCGGGGCTGTGGTGTTTCCGGGAGATGCGGTCGAGACAGCCGCAGTCATCAAAGAGGCGACCCGGGCCGGTGTGCCGTTTGTGCCACGGGGATTTGGCACCAACCTGTCCGGGGGCACGGTCCTGCCCTATGGCGGGCTTACGATCTGCCTTGCGCGGCTCAACCGCATCCTCGGAATCTTCCCTGACCGCCGCACGGCCGTGGTTCAGCCCGGAGTGACCAACCTGGAACTGCAAAACGCTTTGGCGCCGCTGGGCTTTTTCTACGCACCGGACCCTGCCAGCCAGAAGGTTGCCACCCTCGGAGGAAACGTGGGCGAAAACTCGGGGGGGCCTCGCTGTCTCAGGTATGGGGTTACCACCAACCACGTGATTGGTCTGCAAGTCATTCTTGCCGACGGACAGATCTTGCGCCTGGGTTCAGCGGCTTATGATCCTTCCGGATACGATCTGCGGGGGTTGCTTATCGGCAGCGAGGGAACCCTGGCTGTGGTGACCGAGGTCACCGTGCGCATCATGCCCACGCCTGAAAAAGTGATCACCCAACTGGCGGTTTACAACGACGTGGCCGATGCGGCCCGGTCGGTGGCCGATATCATCGCCGCGGGGATCGTTCCGGCCACACTGGAGATGATGGACGCCCGGATCATCCAGGCGGTCGAAGACAGCTACACCTGCGGCTATCCGCGCGACGCCGCAGCCGTTTTGATCATCGAGGTGGAAGGACCCGCAGTCGGGCTGGAGGAGCAGGCCCGGAACATCCGGGCGATCTGTACGGCCAACCACTGCCGGGAAATCCGCGATGCCGCTACGGCAGCGGAACGCAACCGGTTGTGGGAGGGACGCCGCGGGGCCTTCGGGGCCGTGGCCCGGCTGGCCCCAAACTACCTGGTCAACGATTGCACGGTGCCGCGGACCCTGCTGCCCGAGGCACTGGCCCAGGTGGCGACCATCGTGAAAGCCCACGGTTTTGTTCACGGCAATGTTTTCCATGCCGGTGACGGGAACCTTCACCCCCTGCTCCTCTTCGACTCGCGCGACGCCGACCAGCTCAAGCGGGTCCACGAGGCGGGATGGCAGATCATGAAGGCCTGCGTGGCCTTGGGGGGCACCATTTCGGGCGAACATGGCATCGGACGGGAAAAAATGGAGGCCATGCGGCTGGTCTTTTCCGATGAGGACATTGATGCCCAGCGCAGTCTTCAGGATGCCTTTGACCCAACCCATGTAGTTAACCCCGGAAAAATATTTCCTGACACCTCCCAGCCATTTGCCTTCAAAGACCAAGCGGCCTGGTCTTGGCCGGGCGACCTGCTGACACCTGCGGAAAAAGGGATAGCCGAACAAGTTCAACAGGCCCTGGCCACGGGTCATGCCCTTGTACCGAGCGGCAGCGGTTCTCTGGGTGACTTCGGCAATTTGCCCGCCCGTCCCGGCTTGCCTTTGAAGACCGATGCGCTTTGCGCTCTGCTCGATTTGGACCCCTCCAACCAGTATGTCACTGTCGAGGCCGGGATGACCCTGGGCGATATTCAGAAGGCTCTGGCTCCCCATAACCAATGGATTGCCCTGCGACCGGCCTTTGGTCTGCTGCGACGCACCATCGGGGGGATAACGGCGATGGGGGCCTGCGGACCCGAGCGCTTCTCCTACGGCGCGCCCCGTGAGCTGTTGTTGGGTCTGCGTTTTATCGATGGCCGCGGCCGGTTGATCAGAGCCGGCGGCAAAGTCGTCAAAAATGTGGCCGGCTACGATATGACCCGCCTCCTGGCCGGTTCGGCCGGAACTTTGGGCCTGATCACCCGGGTGACCCTGCGGACGGCCACCTGTCCTCAGCGCTGCGCCGCCATTTCCGCCACCGGCACGCTGGATGCCTGCGCAAACCTGGCCACGTTGGTGCTCGGATCCAGTCTCGGGGCGGTGTTCGCTGCAGCCGTTCCCGAAACCGGCAGCACGTGCTGGCGGATGCGCTTAGGCTTTGAAGGCTTCAGGGAAACCGTGGCTTCCCAACTGGCCCAGGCGCAGGCCCTGTTGGCCGGAGCCGGTTTCAGTTCCGAGCGTACCGACGATTACGACGTTTGGTGCGGGCCTTTTGCCGAGATGTTTACTGCAATCGCCGGCCATCCTTATGCCCTTCGCGCCGGGACGCCGCCGGACCTTGTGGCGGCAGCGTCCCAGTTCATAGCCCGGCAGGGGCCGGCCGTGTCGATACTGGTCGATTTCGGGTGCGGGCGGATCCTGGCGGGAATCGATCGAATGACCGACGGTTCGTGGAAAGAGTTGTGCCGGCAGATCAATGAACTGGAAGGCCACGTCGTTCTGGAAAAAGCCCCGGATGAATTCAAGCAGCGCAACGATGTGTTCGGGCCGCCGCGGCCGGAATGGAATCTGATGCACCGGATCAAGGCGATACTTGACCCCAAGCACCTGTTTGCTCCGGGTCGCATGCCGGG
>JAUYEO010000152.1 GCA_030689795.1 Desulfobacterales bacterium
AAAGTCATATGCGAACGGATTTGAGATTTTTGGGAAATAGATTTTTAAAGAACTGAGCGTTAAAAATCATCCGCCATAATTCTGGCGGATGATTTAGCGAAGTCATTTAAAAATCCCCAAAAAGCTCATTAAGAGAGCATATTTGGACTTTTTACGAAACCATCGAAGGTTTCATGGGAATAAATAATTGATATGAATATTTTTCAGGCAATAATTCTTGGAATCGTACAGGGACTGACGGAGTTTCTTCCGGTCAGCAGCTCGGGACATCTTGTGCTTGTTCAACATCTTTTCGGACTGAAAGAGGCAGAGCTCTTTTTTGACATAAGTGTCCATCTGGGCACCATTGTTGCCGTCTTCATCTTTTTCCGGCAGGATATTTATGCTATCATTCTTTCAGTTTTACGCTACTGTAAAATGGTCTTTAAAACCGGCTCTTTTTCTCCCGCAAACGAAGATTCCGACTTAAGGCTCGCTTTATTGATTATCATAGGCTCAATCCCTACAGCCATAATCGGTCTTCTTTTTCGCAAAATTGCGGATCAACTCTTTTCATCCGTCTTAATTGCGGGCTCGATGCTTATTTTGACCGGCATTATTTTATTTTTCACGCGTTTCGTAAAAAGCTCAAAAAAAGGGATCCCCAATTTTTCACTAAAAGATGCTTTCATCATAGGAATTTCCCAGGGCCTTGCAATAATGCCGGGATTATCCAGATCAGGAACGACCATGGCGACAGGTTTGTTTCTTGGATTAAATCATGAAACAGCGGCGAGATATTCGTTTCTTCTTTCCATACCGGCTATACTCGGCGCATCATTATTGAGCTTCGGTGATCTATCCGGCAGCGAATCTGTTCAAATAAAGACTGCGGTTACAGGCGCTGTTGCCTCATGTATTGTAGGATATTTTGCGCTTAATTTCCTTTTTTACATTGTCAGGCGGGGCCGGCTGCACTATTTTTCGCCGTATTGCATTGCGATCGGAATATTTTCTTTAATCATCGGGCTATAGTAAAGGAGGGAGAATCATGAATCCTGGAATCTTCAGAGAATATGATATAAGGGGGATAACCGGTAAGGATCTTACAGAAGAAGATGTAATATTGATTGGAAAAGGGATTGGCACCTACCTTCTTGAGCGCGGCAAATCAAAGCTGACTGTCGGGCGTGACTGCCGGTTAACCTCGGACAGCTACGCAGAAAGAGTTATTGAAGGACTGTTGTCAACCGGCTGTGATGTGATTGATATCGGAATCTGCCCTACCCCTGTTCTTTATTTTTCCATACAGCATCTTAACCGGGAAGGCGCCGTAATGGTTACCGCCAGCCACAATCCCCCTGAGTATAATGGTTTCAAAGTGTGCATCGGCTCCGATTCCCTGCACGGCAAGGAACTTCTTGAAATACTAGAAATCATTAATAAAAAAACTTTTCCGTCGGGAAAAGGCTCCCGCTCCTTTTCAGATGTAATTACGCCGTATAAGGAATTTCTTAATAAAAACATATCCATATCAAGGCCTCTTAAAGTCGGGATTGACGCAGGAAACGGAACAGCCGGTGTAATTGCGGTTCCGGTTTTAAAAAGTCTCGGATGCGGGGTTCATGATCTTTATTGTGACATGGACGGCACTTTCCCCAATCATGAAGCCGACCCGACGGTTTTAAAGAATATGAAAGACCTGATAGCGCTTGTCAGGGAGAAGGGCCTGGACCTCGGCATCGGTTACGACGGAGACGGCGACCGCATCGGAGTTGTCGACGAAAAAGGAAATATTGTTTTTGGCGACCAGCTCATGATTATTTTTTCAAGGGAGATTCTTTCAAGAAAACCGGGCGCAACTTTCATATCCGAAGTCAAATGCTCAAAGACAATGTACGATGACATCGAAAAACACGGGGGCCGGGCAGTCATGTGGAAAACCGGGCATTCTCTCATAAAGAAAAAAATGAAAGAGGAAAAAGCCGAACTTGCGGGGGAGATGAGCGGTCACATGTTCTTTGCCGATCGCTATTTCGGCTTTGACGATGCACTCTACGCATCCTGCAGGCTCCTTGAAATAATCGCAAATACAGGGAAGAAAATTTCAGAGCTTTTATCCGATGTTCCGAAAACATATTCAACGCCCGAAATCAGGGTTGAATGCCCTGACGACAAGAAATTCGCCCTCGTTAAAAAAGTTACGGAATTTTTCAGGAAAAATTATAAGATAATAGACATTGACGGGGTAAGAGTGCTCTTTGAAGATGGATGGGGGCTTGTGCGGGCATCCAACACACAGCCGGCGCTTGTGCTGAGGTTCGAAGCAATGTCTGAAAAAAGATTGAAAGAGATAAGAGATCTGGTTGAGTCGACACTTGCAAAAATCCGGGAAGAGCTTTGATCTTTTATGAGCTTCCTAGATATAATATCGCAATGGATCATGAATTGACTATTTTACTTAACAGACTTCTTTATCCTTATTTTATCGTTGGCTTTCTTTAAGGTATCGCTCAAGACTTCTATATCGACCGGCTTTTGCAGAAATGCAAATGCGCCCAGCCTCATGCACAATTCCCTGTCGGCCTCTGTGCCGTGCCCGGTAAGAATTATCACCTCGATATCAGGGTTGCTCTGTTTAACCCGCCTTAAAACTTCGATGCCGTTCATGCCGGGCATCTTAAGATCAAGAATCATGACTTCCGGCTCGTCTTCCGAAACCAGATTGATCGCCGATTCTCCGTCATATGCCACAGCCGAACCCACGTCACGCCTGATGAGACGATCCGACAGAGTCTGTACAAAATCACGCTCGTCATCAACGAGCAGAACTTTGGACGGCATCTTGAAATCATATTTTCTGTATATATCCGTCTGGTAGTATCCCTCTCCCGCTTTAGTCTCAACCGCCCTGACTCCGGGCACTTTGCGGGCGATAGTCTTGAGCTCGTCTTCAAGCTTGCTCAGAAGAAGAACATGTTTGTTTATGATTAATGTCACAGCGCCGTCTTTTGCCGAAATATCGACATTATGCCCTTCCCGGGCAAGGTGCATCTCCACTTTTGAGGCGATGAGAAAATCATCAACCGCCTTTTGGGAACGGCTTGACGGTTTTACAACTTCCTTTCCGGCGTTGTCTATAATAAGAGATACCGCCTTCTCCATATCCATCTTATCCATCGGTATGACAAGATCGTACAGGGAGGAATCCCACGGATCATTTTTCTTAAACAGGTTGCTTATCCAGGCTATCCTGTCTTCATCCTGTTTATGAATCAGTTTTACGGCTTCTTTTTCTGAGATATTCTGCTCGGCAGCGGCATGGGAAGCCCTGAACTTCATGTCTGCGATAATGCACACCCTTAACACATGGCTGATGCTTTGGGGAATGATCCGTCCCGTAAAGCCTGAAATAAGAATTTCGTCACCGGACAGCTTTTCGGCTACAGCAAGTTTCAGCCAGGTGGTTGAAACCTCCTTTTCGTGTGTAAAGTTATTATAAACAGATTCTTTGGCCGAGAAAGCTCTCATTATAATATTTGCAGGCATACCTGAAAGCCTGCTTGCTTCGGCAACAATATCATTATCGGTTACAAGCTTATATCCCGTGGCTGAAAGCACATTCTTAACAACAGGTTCGTCTTTGCAGAAGGTGCCGCTGAAAACAGTAATTACAGACATAAAAAACCTCCCTTTTTTAATCTATTATCAGGCAAGACGGCATGCCAGCGGACACAGCTCTTTCCTATAATAACGTCTCTTCACCCGACGCGTCAATATCATTGATGCCGTTGCACACTATTACAATATGCTTAAGATTCTTTTTCGTCATGTCATCTCATCTCTTTGCGTTCCTTTTCTTTCAAGCTCTTTTCATTTTGTTTTACCGGTTAACATCTGCGGATTGTGAAATGACAAGCCTTTTCGAAACAGAATATCCTGTTTTGTATTGACTCTTTGGCGGTTTTTAAATAGATTCTGCCTGTTTATTGCGCATATACGGAGGAAAAAGATGGAAAAAATCAAGGTCATGCTGGTCGATGATGAAGAAGAGTTTGTAACGACTCTGTCCGAGCGGATCCAGAGGCGGGATTTCAACTCATCGGTTGCTTTTACCGGTGAGCAGGCTTTGCAGATTGTTGACGACCAGGTTCCGGATGTCATGATTCTTGACCTTAAAATGCCGGGCATTGGCGGCATGGAAGTTCTTCGGAGGGTAAAAAAAGCATATCCAAAAGTCAAGGTTATTATCCTGACAGGACACGGATCGGAAAAAGACAAGAAAGAGGCTTTATCTCTGGGCGCTTTCGGTTATCTTCAGAAACCGGTCCAGATAGACGAGCTTGCAAGGCAGATAATAAACGCGCATAAATCCGGGGCAAAAGACAGATAAACATAAAAGGCCTGCTTGTTGACGATGAGAAAGAATTTATTCAAACTCTAAGAAACCGATCGATACGAACGATTTCGTCGGCAACATATTATTATAAGCTGAAAAAGGGGTCTTTTCATGACAAACGGGTCGGAACCCGGTTCAGCGTAATTCAACCATTAACAGGCCGGCATGAAACAACTTGAAAAACTGATAAAGAGAATAATTTACAGGGTTAATATCAATCTCAGAGAGCACGGATCCTTTGATGTAGAGCCCTATCTCCGTGAAATAGTACCGATAAAGAAACTTGTTAAGTTTTACGCTTTCTACGGTATTACATCTCATCATCCTCTTTATTTTCATTTCAGCAATTCAAATCTTGCCGGAAGTTATTTCCTCGGAAAATGCACAGTCGACAATTCCGTGCTGTATAAAAGCGACATAAGAGGCGACGAGTTAAAGACAAAAGGAGATGTTTTTCATTTCCAGGGAGCCGACATAGCTCTCGATCATGATGAAAAAATTTCAATCAGCGACAGTTTTCTTATTAAAACCCTTGTGCACAATTATTCTCATGACCCTGAAAATCTTGAAGAATTCATAATTAAAAATACGGCTTCAACTCCTTATGCAAATATTCACGGGGCCCCGGTCGAAGGATGCTTTCTGGGTCCATTTTCAACCGTTGACCTTACAACCATGAATGATTGCGTAATAGGCCGTTTTGCCTATGTCCAGGTCGGAGAAATAATTCATCAGCGGGTTGAGCCGGGAAGTATCTTAATAAGAAAAGCTGAAGCATTCGACTTCAGCTACCGATTTCCTGAGAGCATTTTAAACAGGTATATCCGGTTTAAACCAGAAAAAGGACTTAGCGGTATTTTCATGGATTTTGTCGAAAGCCGGAAACAGGATTTTCAAGAAATTTTCAATGTCGTGCTTCTTAAATCACCAATGCCGATTCCTTTCGGAGCTTCAATAAGCCGTTATTCGGTCTGGAAGGGGAAAACACGGGTCAGTAAGAATGTTCTTGTCGCCCAGAGGGCATACCTGGAAAATGCATTGCTCGGAAAAGGCTCAAATGCCCAGGAGAACTGCTACATAATAAATTCAAAACTTGAAGGATTCAACATCACCGCGCACGGCGCAAAAATCATAAATGCAAACCTCGGTGAAAAAACGTTTGTAGGTTTCAATTCGTTTTTGCATGGTACACCGGAATGCATGCTCAACATAGGAAAAGAATCAATAATCATGCCGCACACGATAATTGATCTCAAGGAGCCTGTGAATATTCCTTCAGGGCATATAGTATGGGGTTATATCACCAATCAGGCGGATCTTGCTCAACATAGCCTGCCTCTTGACAAGCTGGCCGTAATCGACGGTGAAATCAAGATAGGAGTCATGCGGTTTCAGGGGAGCGGAGCGGTTTTTGTGAAGGAGTTCAAAGACCGTATAGAACATATACTCGAAGCAAACGGCGCCTTTTTTGACGGCACAAAATGCAAAGGCCATGCCCAGAAAGGCCAGAATATTGCCTACAATATCATTCAGCCCTATCCGATGGGATCTCAGAAAGGATTATATCCGACGATAGACATAAGATTATGAATATTTCAAACCGGCTGTATGTCCCGCCGATTGTCTCCCTTATCAGAATCAATATATGAACTGGACGGACAGGAAAATCTTCGGAACTCTTTTTTTTTCAATATTTACGGCAGTCATTGGTGTTGGACTTGTCGTTCCTTTATTGCCTGTTTACGCGCACGACCTCGGAGCTGCGGGGTCTTCGACCCGCAGAGTTTAAACAGAAGTTGTGTTGACAACATTATTTTTGGCATTATTTTACGTTATTATTTTCAAAAATTAACAACAAACTTTCTTAATTCACTTTATCCGGGAATATAATGGCAACCAAACGTGATTACTATGAAATTCTGGGTGTTGCCCGGAATGCGACACCTGAAGAATTTAAAACAGTATACCGAAAACTTGCATTAAAATACCATCCGGACAGAAATCCGGGAGACAAGGAGTCGGAAGAAAAATTCAAGGAAGCCGCCGAAGCCTACGAAGTTCTCCATGACCCCCAGAAAAGAGCCATTTATGATCAGTATGGCCATCAGGGACTTGAGGGCTCCGGCTTTTCCGGGTTTGGCGGGTTTGAGGATATCTTTTCCAGTTTCAGCGATATTTTCGAAGGTTTTTTCGGATTCGGCGGCAACAGGCACTCCCGAAGCAGAACCCAGAAAGGGTCGGATCTTCGTTATGATATGACTTTAAGCTTTATGGAAGCTGCCTTTGGAGTAGAAAAAGAGATTAACCTTGAAAAAACTGAAACATGTCCGGATTGCAGCGGAAACGGCAGCGAGCCTGGCTACGGACCTGAAACCTGCCGTCAGTGCGGCGGCTCAGGACAACTTTCCAGAAACCAGGGTTTTTTCACGGTAAGAACAACATGCCATTACTGCAGAGGCGCCGGCCAGACAATGCCACATCCCTGTAAAAACTGCCGAGGAGTCGGCAAGGTGATCATAAATAAGAAGGTTTCTGTAAAAATTCCTGCCGGAATCGATTCAGGTTCAAGGCTGCGCCTCACCGGGGAAGGTGAATCCGGCGCCTATGGCGGTTCGAACGGAGATCTTTATGTCTTTTTGCACGTTGAGGCTCACGAATTTTTTGAACGGCATGAAAATGATGTTTATTGCAGAATACCTGTCTCTTTCGTGCAGGCCGCTCTTGGAGATACGATCCCGGTTCCGACCTTAAACGGCAAAAAAACCGTTGAGATTCCGAAAGGAACTCAGCCCGGCGATATGATTCGTCTGCAGGGTGAAGGCATACCCCACTTGAGACACAAGAGGCGCGGAGACCAGATAGTTCAGATAAATATTAAAACACCTGTAAATCTTACAAAAAAGCAGGAAACGCTCTTAAGGGAATTCGCAAAACTCGAAGCCAATAAATTCTCAAACAAATTAAAAAATATATTGCAGGGCGCCACTGCGGGTTCCAATAAATAGAAAAAGGGATTGATCAAAATGTTTGAGCTTAAAGTTATAAATCATTTTTCGGCAGCCCATCAGCTTAAACTTGTTGCTGCAAAATGTGAAAACCTTCATGGTCATAACTGGAAAATAGAAGCATGCATAACCGGCAAAACCTTAAACAATGCAGAAGTTGTGATAGACTTTGGAATGATCAAGAAACATGTTTCTGAAATAATGGCGGCGCTTGATCACAAGTTTCTTAATGAACTGGATTGGTTTAAAGGTTCCAATCCGTCATCTGAAGTGATAGCGATGCGAATCGCAAAAGAGCTCCAGGCCAGAATAGAAGACCCTTCGATAAGGGTGTCAAGCGTAACTGCATGGGAATCCGACGATGCATGTGCAAAATATATATGTTCTTAAAACCGCAACTATTTCCCGGCCTTGTTTAACTGTGTCCAGCGCTCCAGCAGATCATCCCTTGTAACTATGGAAGTTACGTTTTCCACATGTTCTCTTATACTTTCAACGCCCCCTTCCTGGCGGTCAACAAGTATAACCGCTTTAATTACATCCATGCCTTCCGAACGCGCCCGTTCTATGGCTTTTATTGTTGAACCCCCTGTTGTTGCAACATCATCTATTATGACAACCCTGCTCCCCTGAGTTAAATCTCCTTCGATCCATCGTATTATGCCGTGATCTTTCATGGTTTTCCTGATTGAAAAGGCATTTACCGGTTTTCCTTGCAATCCGGAGGCAAAAGCAGTTGCAACAGCGATAGGGTCTGCTCCGAAAGTAAGCCCTCCGACTCCTTCTGCATCCAAATCCCTGATAGCATCAAAAACCAGATGACCGGCAAGAAACATGCCCCGTGGGCTGAGTGTCACCGGTTTGCAATTAATGTAGTAATTACTCATCCGGCCTGATACAAGCTTAAATACAGGTTCCTCACTGTATTTAAAGGATTTGCGGCAAAGCAGATCTATCAATTCCTGTTTCATAATTGGTATATAATCCTCAAATTAAGTTTTTCTTGGTAAGCCTTGGGCCTTTGTGTGAGAAATATTATAATTTTGCCTTTTTTACACATAATTTCATATATAAGATGGGTACTTTTTTATGAAACCATAACTCCTATCATGATAATATCAATAAACAGTTGATTTTAACAGGCTCTTTAGATATAAAAAAGCCCCCACCGAAAATGGAAGAAGCTTTTTATGGGAATCGGCGGAGGCTTTGAGCAAGGAATACTCTTAAAGCATTCCTTAAAGCTCGGATTACAATTAGCAATTAATTTATATCAGGTCAATCAAAACTCTTAAAAGGAGTTAATTAAAATCGTGTCTATTAAAAACAAAGTTAAAAAAAACATTGCAGTGCATCTGGCCTCCCTTTTTGTTTCAGGAATTCTCTTTTTTTCTCCCGGAGCTGCGGATTCCGGTGAGACGGCAGAGGTATTCACTCTTGAAAAAACGATTCAGACAGCTGTAAAAAACAATATCGAACTTCAGAGAGCAAAAGAAGATATCAATGCTGCAGCTGCATCAAAAGACGCTTCGAGAGCGAATTTTTTACCAGTATTCAACGCTTCGTATCAATATAAGCATAATTATGAAGAGATTTCCAGCCCTCTGTTAGGGATAACAACTCCTGAGGATGATTACATTTTTGCGGCATCAATTACCCAGCCTGTTTTTGCCGGATTTTCAATTATTAACCGGTATAAGCTTGCGGGCCTGGGACTTGACGCGGCGGGCTTAAATGAAAAAATAACCCGTCTTGAAATCATATACAGGGCCAACAAGGCATATTTCTCGGTTTTAAAGGCATTAAAAATAGAAGGGGTGCTGCAGGAAACCGTGATACAGCTTTCAGCACATGAACATGTGGCAAAAACCTTTTACGAAGTCGGTATGACCCCGTTAAATGATTTGCTTAAATCACAGGTTGAACTGGCCAATTCCCGGCAGGAGCTTACAATCGCAAAGAATAACCTGGAATATGCAAAATCCGACTTCAATACGCTATTAAGAAGGCACATAAACTCACCGGTAGATCTGGTTGATATTCTTAACTATGCGCCGCTTACAAATGAGCTTGATTATTATCTTGAGCTTGCTCAAAAAAACCGGCTTGAAATCAAACTTGCGGAACTGCAAATCGAAATGGCCGAAAAAGAGCTGGCTCTTGCGAAAAAAGATTACTTTCCGACAGTAACTCTCATCGGGACTCGTTATCAGCGAGGAACCGACTGGGATGTTGACGGAGGCGATGGAATAAGCGACCCCAACAGCTGGAATGTATCCGCAATTGCTTCATGGAATTTCTGGGAATGGGGAAAGACCAGTTTTGGGGCGAAAGAGAAAAAGAGCCGGCTTCATCAGGCAACATTAAAAAAAGATGAAATTGCAGATAAAATTTCGCTTGAAGTAAAACAGTCTTTTTTGAAAACAAAAGAATCTGAAAATAATATTATAACCGTTCAAAAAGCAATTGAACAGGCAAAAGAAAATTTAAGAATAAGCCGGGAACGCTACAAAGAGCAGATCGCCACCTCAACGGATGTGCTTGATGCCCAGACACTTCTTTCAAGGACTATGACAAATTATTTTAATGCGCTCTATGATTCTAAAATTTCAAAGGCATCTCTCTACAGGGCAATGAGCATGGAACTTTCGGAATGAGCAACGGCAATAGTGAAAATTCTTTAATAAGAATGTTTCATGTTTACAGGCGCTACGGTAAATATTCCGCTCTGTTTGATATAAACTTCGATGTACAGAAAAATGAACTCGTATTTATAAACGGTCCAAGCGGCGCCGGGAAAACAACCCTGTTAAAGTTGCTCTATCTCGGAGAACCGGCCTCTGAAGGTCAAATCTTGATAGATGGGATTAATTTATCAAGATTGTCAAAAAATAAAATTCCGCTTATGAGAAGGAATTTTGGAATAATATTTCAAGAGTTTAAATTAATACCCACTAAAACCGTTTTTGAAAATGTTGCTCTTGTTCCGGAAGCTGCCGGTAAATCGTGGCGATTGGTGCAGAAAAAAGTGAGCAGTGTTTTAAGGGCCGTCGGAATGGAAGACAAGCAGAATGCTTTCCCTCTAACCCTTTCCGGCGGTGAGCAGCAGCGCGTTGCCATTGCAAGAGCAGTGGCAGGCGATCCAAAGATAATTCTTGCCGACGAACCGACCGGAAGCCTTGATGCCGAATCCGCGGGCATGATAATGGAGCTTTTAAAAGGATTTCATACACGCGGATCCACAGTAATTATCGCAACTCACGACACGGAACTCATAAGAAAAACCGGCGGAAGAACTGTATATTTAAAACAGGGCCGCATGCAGCAGCCGTCAACTTTACAATAAGAGAGATTTGAAAGACTCGGCCTTTAACCGGGTGTTTTGCAAAGGTCTCAATAGATGATACCTCTTTATTTCAAGCACGCATTTCGGGATATCTTTAAAAACAGGCTGTTAAACGCCTCATCGGTTATTACAATTGCTTTTTCTGTAGTTATTACAAGCTCTTTTATTCTTTTTTTGGTAAATACAACCGATATGTTAAACCTGTGGAAAAAAGAGATAAAAATAATGGTATATCTTCACCCTGAAGTCCCGGGTGAAATCATTCCCGAAATCCAAAAGAAAATTTCTGGAATGTACGGAGTTCAGGATGTCAGGTTTATTTCGAAAGGAGAGGCTATCGAAATACTAAAGGAACAGATGAAGAGGCAATCCTCCCTGCTTGAAAATCTAAAGGAAAACCCGCTTCCGGATGCATTTGAAATTCGCATGATTCCGTCATCACGTCCCTGGGAAAAAATAGAAAGTCTTGCAGCCCAGATAGATGCGATACCCCAGGTTGAAGAGATCGAATACGGACAAAAATGGCTTACAAGATTTTCCTATATTATCAAGATGTTCAAATTAACCGGTTTTGCTCTCGGGATTCTTTTTTTTATAGCTTCGGTCTTTATTGTCGCCAATACCGTCCGCCTTGTTCTTTATACGCGACGCGAGGAAATTGAAATTATGCGCCTTGTCGGAGCTTCCGATGGTTTTATTAAAGTCCCTTTTTATATTGAATGTATAATCCAGGGCGCTCTTGGCGGCATCATAGGACTGACTATCCTTTATCTTGTTTTTGTATCCGTTTTATCAAACGTTGAGCAAGGCGTAACATCTGGTTTTATCAATGTAAAGTTCTTTTCATTCGGCATTATGTCTCTAATTCTGCTCTGCAGCATGTTTACAGGATGGCTTGGTTGTTTTCTGTCATTAAAGCAATTCTTAAAAACCGCATAATTCTGGCCGTATGGTTTTTACTTCTGTTTGGAACCAGCGGATACAGCGGTTCTGATTCCACGGAAACAGGAACGGTGGTTTCCGGCAAACTCCATATGCGCAAAGGACCCGACAGGAACCAACCCCGTGTCAGGATTCTTGCTAAAGGCGAAACGGTTGTTGTCATCAAGCATATTGACGGTTGGCTGAAAGTATTACATAAGGGCACGGTAGGTTATATAAGAAATAGAAGCATCTATGTGAAGATTTCTAATCCTGTTACAAAACCCTCACCTGAAAAGAAAACTGTCTTAAAACCATCCGGTGATATCGACAACCTCCAAAAAGAGGCAAAAAGAATCAACAATAAAATCGAGGAAAGCAAAGCTGCGATAGTAAACATCACTAAAAAAGAA
>JAUYEO010000160.1 GCA_030689795.1 Desulfobacterales bacterium
AGATATTGTCATGCGATGTCATAATAAGTTGATGCTCTCGTAAAAAGTCGAAATATGCTCACTTAATGAGCTTTTTGGGGATTTTTAAGTCACTTCGCTAAATCATCCGCCAGAATTATGGCGGATGATTTTTAACGCTCAGTTCTTTAAAAATCTACTTTCCAAAAATCTCAAATCCGTTCGCATATGACTTTTTACGAGTCTATCATAAGTTAGATTGGCCTGAATTACAAATCATAAAACCAAAATAGCTTGAATAAGAAAGAACTATCTGATAGTTAAAGACAATCTACTGAGCAAAAAAAATTGTTTAAATGCTCTGTTCCCTGGGAATTCATATAACTGTTATGCCGTTTTCAATTCAGAGAAAAAAAACCCGGCAGATATCTGTCGGAAAGGTAAAGGTTGGAGGGATGGCGCCGATTGCCGTGCAGTCCATGACAAATACCTTTACCTGCGATATTGAAGCGACAGCTGCGCAGATCAGGCGGCTTGAAGAGGCCGGTTGCGAAATCGTGAGGGTTGCGGTACCGGATATGGAATCTGCCCGTGCAATTTCATCGATAAAAAAGCAGATTTCAATTCCTTTGATAGCCGATATACACTTTGATTACCGCCTTGCAGTTGCTTCTGCAAAGGCAGGAGCTGACGGGCTGAGATTAAACCCGGGCAATATCGGAGGAAAAGTAAAGGTACAAAAGGTTGTTGACTGCGCAAAAGAACATAAGGTACCGGTCAGAATCGGTGTAAACGCCGGGTCTCTTGAAAAGGATTTACTGAAAAAATACGCCGGCGCAACGCCTGAGGCTATGGTTGAAAGTGCGATGCGCAATATTGACATATTAAGATCGCTCGATTTTCATGAAATAAAGGTTTCAATCAAGGCATCGGATGTATTCCGCACCGTCGAAGCATACAGGCTTATTTCCCAAAAGACAGATATTCCTCTTCATGTGGGAGTGACAGAAGCGGGAGCTCTTTTCCCGGGCATTGTAAAATCGGCCATTGGGATCGGAATGCTTCTTGCCGAAGGCATCGGGGATACGATAAGGGTTTCCCTGACGAGGGATCCTGTTGAAGAGGTAAGAGCAGGATATGAAATACTGAAGGCTCTTGAAATAAGAAAGCGCGGGCCGGAGATTATATCCTGTCCGACTTGCGGCCGGTGCAACATCAACCTTTTTGAGATCGTCGAGCGTGTGGAAAAAGCACTTTTGTCAAATCCGACGCATGTCAAGCTGGCCATCATGGGCTGTGTCGTCAATGGGCCGGGTGAGGCAAAAGAGGCCGATATCGGGGTTGCGGGAGGGGATGGAACAGGCATTCTTTTTAAGAAGGGGAGGGTTATAAAGAAGTTTCCCCAGGAGATGCTTGTTGAGGTTCTTCTTGATGAGGTAGCTAAAATGACGGAAAATATTTCCAAGACAGAGAAAGGATAACATGGGAAAAGAGGAAAAAACGGCAATTTCTCCTACGAGGGAGGAAGATTATTCAGAGTGGTATCAGCAGGTGGTTAAAGCCTCCGATATGGCGGAAAGATCGCCTGTAAGAGGATGCATGGTTATAAAGCCGTGGGGATACTCCCTGTGGGAAAACATAGTCCGTGAATTGGATGACATGTTTAAGGAAGCGGGTGTTAAAAACGCCTATTTTCCTCTTTTCATTCCTCTCGGCTTTCTTGAAAAAGAGGCCAGTCATGTTGAGGGGTTTGCAAAAGAGTGTGCTGTAGTAACCCATCACAGGCTGGAAAAAAATGCGGACGGCAGGCTTGTGCCTGCAGGGCCGTTAACGGAACCCCTGGTTGTGCGGCCTACTTCAGAGACCATAATCGGAGATGCCTTTTCAAAATGGATAAGCAGCTACAGAGATCTTCCGCTTCTTATCAACCAGTGGGGAAATGTGGTAAGATGGGAAATGAGGCCCAGGATTTTCCTTCGGACAAGCGAGTTTTTATGGCAGGAAGGCCATACCGCCCATGCTACGGAAAAAGAGGCTATGGAGAGGACGCGGCTGATGCTTGACATTTATGCCAGACTTGCCGAAGAATATCTGGCCCTGCCCGTTACAAAGGGGAGAAAGACGGCTGCCGAGAGATTTCCCGGGGCGGTTGAGACCTTTTGCATAGAAACGATGATGCAGGACAGGAAAGCTCTCCAGGCCGGAACTTCTCATTTTCTGGGACAAAACTTTGCAAAAGCTTCGGAGATAAAGTTCCAGTCCTTTGAAGAGAAGGAAGAGTATGCATGGACAACATCATGGGGAGCTTCAACCCGGCTAATCGGCGGAATCATAATGACGCACGGGGATGATGATGGAGTAATTCTCCCCCCAAGGGTTGCATCATCTCATGTTGTTTTTATTCCGATATACAGATCACCGGATGATAAGCCGAAGGTTATGGAATATATACAAAAAATTGCCATGGAGCTGAAGAGCACTTTCTACTGCAACCGGAAAATACGGGTGGAAATTGACGACAGGGATACCGGGGGGGCCAGGGGATGGGAGTGGATCAAGAAAGGCATTCCTTTAAGGGTTGAGATAGGGCCGAGAGATATGTCTCAGGATTCCGTTTATGTTGCACGAAGAGATAAGCCGCACAGGGAAAAAATCTCGATGAAACGAGATTTGTTTGTAAAAGAAATTACGGGCATTCTGGATGAAATTCAAAATAATCTTTATGAAAAAGCCGTTTCTTTTAAGGAGAAAAACACATTACCGGTAGACGGGGGAAAGGCTTTTTATGAATTTTTTTCTCCTCTGAATAAGGAGCAGCCGGAAATTCACGGGGGTTTTGCTCTTTCTCACTGGTGCGGGACAGGTGAGTGCGAGGCAAAAATAAAAGAAGACTTGAGTGTCACCGTAAGATGTATTCCTCTTACGCAGGAAAAAGAAAAAGGAAAATGCGTATGTTGCGGCAGGCCGAGCAGCGGGCGTGTTATATTCGCCAAAGCATATTGACGGCTTCGTAAAAAGTCATTCTGCTGTGTTGCACTTCATCTTTCGTCATTGCAGCGTACCGGTAAGTACGCTTCATTCCTCAAGATTCGTGCGCCTTGCATAATGAGCTTTTTACTTTGCCGTCTGAATTTAACTTTTTACGAAGGTATCCATATTGATGCTCTCGCAAAAAAGGATATATAGATGATCAGGATTACGGATATTATTGACAAGGTTACAGAAAATAATCCTGACGCCGATCTTGATATACTTGACCGTGCCTATATCTATTCAGCAAGAGTTCATGAAGGTCAGGTTCGCTTGTCAGGGGAGCCTTACCTTTCACATCCTCTTGAAGTGGCAGGAATTCTTGCCGACATGAAGCTCGATGTGGTGAGCATTGCTGCCGGGCTGCTGCATGATGTCATAGAAGATACACGCGCAACTCCCGAAGAAATATCCGCACTGTTCGGCCAGGAAATCTCAAACATCGTTTCCGGCGTGACTAAACTGAGCAAGCTTCCGTTCAGCGATTCCCAGGCTGCCCGCCAGGCTGAGAGCATAAGAAAAATGTTTCTTGCTATGGCGGATGATATAAGGGTGATTCTTATCAAGCTTGCCGACCGCCTTCACAACATGAGAACCCTGCAGTTCCAGAGCGAGGAAAAAAGAATAAAAATAGCCCAGGAAACACTCGACATGTATTCGCCGATTGCCGCACGCCTTGGAATCTACTGGATAAAGCATGAGCTCGAAAACACATCTTTTATGTATCTTCAGCCGGATGAATATTCCAAGATTAAAAATCTGGTGAGCAAAGACAAAGAGGAGCGGGAAAAATATGTAGAGACCGTCAAGAGCTATATTCAGAAAAAGATGGACGAGAACAACCTGAAGGGCGAGGTGTCGGGGAGATACAAGTATTACTACAGCATATACCAGAAAATGATAAAACAGAACCTTGAATTTGACCAGGTTTACGATATCATTGCATTCAGAATCATCCTTGATACGATACCGCAATGCTATGAAGCTCTCGGCCTCGTGCACGCACTCTGGAAACCTATAGCCCATAAATTCAAGGATTACATAGGTTTTCCGAAGCCGAACATGTATCAGTCGCTTCATACATCAGTTGTCGGCCCTATAGGCGAAAGGATTGAAATACAAATAAGGACATGGGAAATGGACGGGGTTGCAAAGTCCGGGATTGCAGCCCACTGGAGCTACAAAGAGGGAAAGAGTATCGATGACAACATCAGCAAGAAGTTTTCCTGGATTCAGAAGCTTGTTGATAATCAGGAAGAGTGCAAAGATCCTGTTGAATTTCTTGAAAATGTCCGCATAGATCTTTATCCGGACGAGGTCTATGTGTTCAGCCCCAAAGGCGCCATCAAATCTCTTCCCAAAGGAGCAACCCCGATTGATTTTGCCTATCTTATCCATACCGAAGTCGGAAATCAGTGCGCAGGCGCAAAAGTCAACGGGCGCATAGTTCCCTTAAACTTTGAGCTTCAGACAGGCAATATAGTTGAGATAGTTACCGCAAAGGGGCATCATCCGAGCAAGGACTGGCTTAAATTTGTAAAGACTGTGAAAGCCAGATCAAGGATAAGGCAATGGATCAAGACTCAGGAAAAAGACCGCAGCATAACCCTGGGGCGGGAAATGTGCGAGAAGGCTTTCCGAAAGGAGCGCCTGAACTTTGCTTCTCTCATAAAATCGGGAGAGATGGATAAAATAATAGATCAGCTCGGTTTCAAGACCTTTGAGGACATGATCGCAAGCGTCGGTTATGGGAAAACCACTCCGCTGCAGATTGTAAGAAAGTTTGTATCCAAGCCGGAAACTGAAGATGATAAATCGATACTGGATAAACTGATCAGCCGTGTCAGAAAGAAAAAAACAACGTCAGGTGTCGTTGTCAAGGGAATTGATGATATTTTAATCAAATTCGGGAAATGCTGCCAGCCGGTTCCGGGTGATCCGATAACAGGGTATATTACACAGGGTTACGGCGTTACCGTTCACAGAACCATCTGTGTGAATGCCCTGAAGATGAATCCGGAACGGCAGATAGATGTAGAGTGGAGTGTAAATTCGTCCGATTTGTATCAGGTTAAAATCCACGTCACTTCCAATGACAGGGTCGGCCTTCTTGCCGATATAGCTTCCAATATAAGCAAAAACGGCGCCAACATAATCGGCGCCAACACCGTCACACGGGAAAACAAAACCGTGGACAGCCTTTTTACGCTTACCGTTAAAGACACCGATCATTTAAAAAAGGTTTTATCGGATCTAAAGAAAGTAAAGCTGGTTGTAGATGCAAAGCGGATTGATGAGTAAGAATTGGTAGTTGGAAATTATGGCGCTTTGACAACGAGGCCTGACCTGATGCAACCGGTGCAGACCACAATCTTTTTTATCTTTCCATTATGCAGTGCTCTGACGTTCTGAAGATTGGGATTGAACCTGCGGCTTGTCACGTTATGAGCATGGCTTACATTGTTCCCGACCATAGGTTTTTTCCCGCATATTTCACACATTCTGGACATAATATTTCTCCTTGAAACCATCAAACTTTAAAAATTATATCATCCTGTATACAGTCGTAAAACAGGATATGCGCTGATACACCAAAACCTTTTCAGTGTAAAGCACTTTTTTTATCCTGCTTTGACAGAGTGGTTTCGCACAGGGCAATATATTGAATAGCCTTCTGATGGACTCCTACGTCGGGATAATTGGTGAGAACGGCTTTAAAGCGTTTCAGGGCAGCCTTGTAATATTTTGATTTATAATAATAAAGGCCGATTCCAAATTCCGATTCGGCGAGGCTTTTATAGCAGGTATTCGTGTATTCCCCGGCCTTTAGTGCATATGTGTCCTTCGGAAACTGCTTGATAAGACGGTTGAACGCATCAAGAGCTTTTCGTGCCGTAGTCTGATCCCTGTCGGGAGTACCAACCTGCTCAAAATAACATAACCCCGTCTGGAAAATCACATATGGGATTGCATCATTGAGAGGATGAAGATTCCCGAATTCTTCGTATGCGGCGACTGCATCATCATATTCTTTCAGCTTATAGTGGGAATCGGCTATTTTAAGCTCTGCAAGCATCGCATATTTGCTGAAAGGATACCAGTCCTTTATTTTCTCAAAGGATTCTATTGCTCCCTTGTAATCCCCTTCAAGGTAAGCTTCCATGCCGTCGTCGGCAAGCTCCTGCGCGTATTTTTCTTCCTTGACCGCAAATAATGCGCAGCCCTGGCATACAAGCACTGCGATGAATAATATCAAAATTATACGGGTTGGTTTGGCTCTCAAATTTTCAGACTTTCAATATAATGTTCCGCTGAAAATGCGGCTATCGCAGCATCTCCTACAGCAGTTGCGATCTGGCGCAAAGGAGTATTGCGGCCGTCACCCGCCGCAAAAACACCGGGAACGGAGGTTTCCATTTTATGACCGGCAATTACGAATCCATATTCATCAAGCTTAACTGAGTTCCCGAGAAAACCGGTATTCGGCAGAATTCCGGTCCAGACAAAGCATCCGTCAACCGCAAGCTCTTTTTCTTCGCCTGTTTTAACATTCTTTACAACTATCTTTTCAAGACCGTCGGAGCCTTCGATACTGGTTACAACGGAATTCCATACAAATTCTATTTTATTGTTTGCAAATGCCCGTTCCTGCAGTATTTTTGTTGCTCTCAGCTTATCCCTCCGGTGAATGAGATATACTTTCCGGGCAAATTTTGTAAGAAATATGCTTTCCTGTACGGCGGTATCTCCGCCTCCGACGGCAGCGACCGTTTTATTCCTGAAAAACGGACCGTCACAGGTGGCGCAGAAAGATATTCCCCTGCCGAAAAAAGCATCCTCCCCCGGAACATCAAGTTTTCGCGGATGGGCGCCTGTGGCAAGAATAATTGCGGTTGCCGTAACTGTCCCGTTGTCCAGGATTATTTTTTTGATCTTTCCGGAGAGATCGAGGGAAACGACCTCGTTGCTTTCAATTTTGAGGCCAAGCCGTTTTGCCTGCTCCGTCATTTTCTCAACCAGATCCGATCCGCTTATTCCGTCCGGAAAACCGGGATAATTCTCGATCCGGTCGGTAACCAATATCTGGCCGCCGGGCACAAGTTTTTCAAAAAGAATAACATTCAATCTTGCACGGGCAGCATAAATTCCGGCGGTAAGCCCGGCAGGCCCTCCTCCGATTATTACGAGATCGTAGTCAACTCTTTCCATGACAACACATTCTATAAGAGGATGCTGTTTATCGATTTTTCCAGTTTGGATTTGGCGACCATGCCGGTAATCTGATCAACAATCTTTCCTTGTTTGAAGAAAATAAGGGTGGGGATTGCCTTTATTCCAAATTTTCCGGGAGAAACAGGATTGTCATCCACATTACATTTCGTGAATTTGACTTTATCTCCGAATTCGCCTGCAAGCCCTTCAACTATGGGACCAATGGCCTTGCACGGGCCGCACCACGGCGCCCAGAAATCGACCAGCACCGGTTTTTCAGATTGCATAACTTCCGCATCAAAATTGCTGTCACTTACTTCAAGAATTCCTTCAGACATGTTGTTTTTCCTTTTTTATTCAAAATATAACCCTTCCGCCTGTAAGTCGGGAGAAAGGGTTCAATGCTTTTTTAAGGATTCGAGGGGATTTAACCCCTTTCTTCCTTATTGTGAAAAAGTATAGTCACATACTTGGGAATTGTCAACACCGATGACTTTGTTTTATCTCAGGATAGCTCTGTGTCAGGCTGTAGGCTGGAAACTGATCAAAATCGAAAAGGGAGAAGAAGGCAAGGTCAGATCGTTTCCTTCAAAATGTGGCCGTAATGGAGTTGTTTCTTGATGATAGACGACTTTATCCCCTTGACAGTCCTGCTTTCGCGAATCAGATAACGGTATAACCCGGCACGGGAGATGTCACCGACAAAGAGGGCTCCAACGAGCTTTGCGCCATCAGGGGTAAAGACCAGTTTGCGATAGGCCTTCGGGGCAGCAGCGACATGGGTCTCATAATCGGTACCGGACGTGTGAACGATCCCCATGGACACAAATGGTACATCAGCCACTTGTGTGGCGTTCAGAATACCCAGGGTGCCGTTGTATTCGGTGGGTTGGCTGGCCATATTGCGTCCGGCACAATGGCCCATCTCCACAGCATTCGTCCAGAGCCCGGTTACGATTCTTTCTCCTGTCGTGGAATTGAAGGTGACGGCAACGTCACCGGCTGCGAAGACATTGAGGGCATTGCAGGCAGTGAAACGGTCAACCACTACGCCTTGGTCCACCCGGATGCCGCTCTGACTAAGGAAGTCGACATTGGGACGCCCCCCCTTGCCGATACAAACCATCTGGCAAACGACCTCCCGGCCGTCATCCAGAAACACCCCATTGACCCCATTGGCATCGGATAGGATTCGGCTGGCGCTGCATCCAGTCATCACCCTTAGCCCGGCCCTGATTAAGGCGTTACGGATCAATGTGGCATCGTTTGGTTCCATCAACTGTGAAAGGACCTCCGGTGACTGGATGATCAACGTCACCTCCAGACCTCGTTCAAGCAAGGCAAAAGCCGTCTTTAGGTTCAGCAGGCCACCGCCTAACATGACGGCATGTTTTGTCCTCTCAGCCCGGAGAGCCATGGCCCGGGCGTCGGATAGGGTTCGCAATGCAAAGACACCTTCAGCCTCTATTCCGGCAATGGGAGGGATATGAGGTCGACTGCCGGTGGCAATGAGGAGTTTATCGTAGGATAATTCCTCACCGCTCTTGATAGAAACCGTTTGATCAGTCGTATGGACTGCCTCCATCGTGGAATTAAGCCGGACATTAATATTGGCACCCTGGTAGGGACCTTGGCCAATAAGCATCATCTCCGAGAACTTCTTTTTGCCGGTTATCATAAAAGGGATCATGGGACGGAAATACGGCATATCTTGTTCTTTCGATAGGACTGTAATAGAATTCTCCGAGTCCAGTTTTCGAATCGCCTCTGCAGCGGCCATTCCAGCTGCGCTTGCCCCAATGATAACATATTGCATCTGTTTTACTACCACATTATCTCCCTTCTCCAGAAATCATTTCTCTGGCCGCATCTTGGCGGACATCACCAGAGAATGCATCAGCGGTCCGATAAACGAGCGCCTGGGTGGGACAGGCATCCACGCAGGCCGGAGCTTGAAGGTCTGGACACCGGTCGCAACGGTACGCCTTGCGGGTCTCCATATGTCGTCCAATGACCCCATAGGGGCAAACCATTACACATGTCCAACACCCTATACACTTATCGCTGTTGGTTATGACCACTCCTTCTTTGGTACGACTGATAGCACCACTGATGCAGGCGTGCATACATGGAGCATCCTCGCAATGGCGACATAATACTGGAACCTTATGCTCCGGGGGTACCCATTCCACATAGACGCGGTTTTTAGGAGTGGGTTGCTCTGAGATGGCTTCAAAGAGGTTTTTGCTTTTGGAGTGTTCCACTGCGCACGCAATGTTGCATGTATGACATCCTACGCAACGATCCAATCGGACAAATATTTCTTTTGGCTTAGACATAATAGGCTCCTATTTTAATATACTTTTATCTAAGACTGAAGTTAAAGGACTCAATAAAATCACCGCCCAAACCCCGATAAACGGGATAAGTGCGTTAACGAAACTATTTTCTGCCGGGAAAACGCAGAAAATAGTTTCTAACTTACTAATGCCTTATGGAGAATCGGTCGCAGGCAAACTTGGCCGGCGCACCCCGTAAGCGGGAAGCTTCACATGACCTATCCCAGTCCTAAACCGGCCCGACGGGCATCAATGGCATTGAGGAGCTTGTCTGCCGAAGAATCAGGGTCGAGATCCACAATAAAGTAGCCGCCTGTTAAGTCCTTTACTTTTTCTGTCAGCACCCGTGTTACCAGGGGGCTGCCCAGAACAGGAAGCATTACACCCACGTGGGTCGGCAATCCTGCGGCAACCGCATAGGCCCCGATTGAGACGGCCTTTTCAGATACAGCCTCGGCCGCTGAAGCCACCACGGGAAGCTTATCGGTATCAACTCCCAAATAATTGGCTACAGCAACACATAAAGCCACTGCCCGTGAGTTATCTACACATGAACCCATATGTAATACAGGCGGCAGGGGGCCGCCCAGGTTATTTGCTTTACCGATGGCTGTCAAAACGGCCTTCAGCCCATCGCCGCATAATTCGTCCACATTGGCAGGATTCATAAAACCATGACGCATAAGGGATCCAGCTCCACAACCTGTGGCAACTATCAGGACATTCTTCTTCAGCAATTTTCGCGCCATTACCGTAAAATTCCGATCCTGAGGTACCTTAACACTATTACACCCGGCAAAGAGACATACACCCCTGATGTTACCGGCCTTTATATTGTCGATGAGAGGCTTGAGAGGGTCTTTAGCGTCCAACTTGGATAAGGCCGCGACAATGGCTTCTACCGAAAATCCGGACACGACCGGGGTTTTAATGTTCGGAATGTCTACGGGTCTTTTTGCCCTTTTAGAAAAGTTCTTAATAGCAATACGGATAATTTCCTTGGCCTTTTCCGATGCAGCCTCTTCTGAAAAGTCCATATGGGTGGCGCCTGAAATCTTGCACATATCCATAGTGGTAACAATTGTAGTGCCCATACATTCAGCCACCGTAACCAGGGAAGGCATAATACATTGGTAATCAACTACCATGGCATCCAACGCCCCGGTCATGATAGCCATCTCCTGGCTGATTGAGTGGGTGCAAGCCGGAATGCCGTGACGCATCATTACCTCATTGCCCGCACAGCATATCCCCACCAGGTTAATCCCTAAGGCACCGGCTGCTTTAGCCTCTTTTTCCATCTCTTTGGCAACGAATACCATCACATCGGACAAAACCGGATTGTGACCATGGACCGCTATGTTAACCGCATCAGCCTTGATTACCCCCAGGTTTGCCTCTGTTACAATCGGCTTAGGGGTTCCAAAAAGAATGTCGGCTAAATCCGTCCCCATGTAGCATCCCGCCAAATCGGCAACACTGCAGCGCAGTCCGGCCAGCAGCAGGTTGACTGCATCAGCGTCCACACCGTAGAGGGTGCGGTGCATAATCTCGGAAATCTCATGATCAATGCCTTTGGGTACCAGACCCAGGTCGGTCAGGACTTTGACACGACCCGGAGTCACTACAGTTGTCGCCCATAAGACAGGGGTGTCCTTTTCATGAAAATCCGCAAGAGCAGCTTTAGCTACATCAAATGCAATCTCATTTTCTTTCCGACCTTTGACTGGGATATTTAAACGGGCAGCAACTGCTTTTAGCTTCTCCACATCCTTGACCATATATTCTCGGAGCTTACCTTCTGCCATCTTCAGCATGGTATGAGCCAAGTGTTTGGCATGTCCGGAATGGGCTGCAGTCCCGGCTGCAATAGCCCTATCTAGACCTCGGGCTACCATAACATCCGCACTGGCACCGCAAATCCCGGTCTTGGGCTCATCCCCGAACGGATTGATTCGGCAGGGGCCTTGCAGACAGTGCCGGCAGCAAAGGCCCGTCTCGCCGAATCCGCATTGAGGTGTCATGGCATCATAACGGTCCCAGACGGTTGTGACCCCCATCTTCTCCGCCTTGGCAATCATCTGCAGAACCGCTGGATCGGTGCTTCTGTTTAGGATATCCTTGCCGTCCGACATAACCTTTCCTCCTTTTTTTTCTTATTATTTCCTCCTTTTTAAAGGGAATGGTCGGATGATTTCTTTTTTGAAAGGAATGATCAAGGAAGTTTTGATGAACGGCTAAAATAGGTGGATAAACGGTTTATTGGATGGCCAGGGCTTTCTTCAGAGCCTTGATCCTTCTTCTGGCTACAGGAACGGGAGGTATGCTTTCGTTATTGAAGATGAGAATGGATTGTCTCTTTTCGATACGTTTTATCTTCCGGACATATTGGAGGTTGGCAATAAAACATTTATGGACCCTGAAGAGATGCAATCCTGCGTATCGTTTGAGTATATTATTTAAGGTCAGATGGAGATGATAGGATCTTTTCTCCGTGAATATTTTGCAATAATTTCCATCTGACTGGATAAAATAGATGGAGGATGCGTCAAGGAATAGGAAAGAATCCTTGTAACAGACCGGAAACTTCTTCAACTCAACCATCCCGCTGTTTGGATTCATCTTTGCTTCGGTCTGCTCGGTGACATCGATGAACGTCATGGCAAATAGAGATTCTGATGAACCTTGCCTCATGTCGAGACGGGACAGATTGATCATTAATGCCTTGTTCAACACATCGATGATCATAGCGACCGGCATGTCCGGGTCGGGTTCGGAAGACTTCTGCATCAGATATTCGATCTTTGAATGACTTTTTCTTGTATGGTAGTGAAACACAGACTTTCCTAAATCGGTCACTGCAAGCCCTAAGACCTCCCGAGCATATCTATTCATTCCAATCACACTGAAATCGGGTGATAAGAGCACCAGTCCGATGTTGAAAGAATTTTGGGATTTCTTCATCTTTAATGGACTTTCAGAAAAGGCTGCTGAATAAACTTTGTCGGTGAAGATCCAGATTGATTAAAGAACCTCTGAATTTCTCCCAAAGTCGGGATCCCTCTTCGGCCGCCTGTATCGCTATCAGCTTTGCTTCGGCCTCGAGATCCCCGGAACCCGGGAAGGTCGAAACAATTATCTGTCCGATCTTGAGACTTACTATTGCTTCAAGCTCGGAATGTTTTTGTTTCCGGATGGCTGCCTCTTCATTTCTGTAAAACCTGTATCCGGAAAATCCAAGCGCAAGAGCGATTACACAGAACAGGCAGATGAGAGTCGATTGTGAAATTAAGGCATGTTTTTTGTGACTCATTGGCGGACCTCCATTTTCTTTTTCAGGACAATCCTGCCGGACAGCTTATATGGATATAATTATCTGTATTTATTCATACAGATATTTTATCATTAAAGTCAACCCTGACGCTCTCGTAAAAAGTCAAAATTTGTAATTGCTACCACAATATATGGTGGCAGAGCAATTCTTAAGACACCTTATATTGTGGTTAAAAAATTTCCGCCCGACTTTTTACGAAGCCATCAACCCTAATTCAGGAATTGATTGCAGAACGAACTTCATGCATAATCCGATATCAATTACTGTCTCGGATAAAGCCGCAAACACGGTCCGCCTCAATTGAAGACTCTCCGCCGCAAGCAGCGGAGGATGCACCCGCTGTTTGTGTTCACAAAATTATATATATGTGATAAACTGCATAAGTTCTTTAAAAAGGCTTATCCCGATGTAAGCTCCCTCAGAAAATAGCCTGATGTTCCTGCCATGAAGGAGGTAATTCACACGAAAGGCGTTGAAATGGAAAATGATAAAAAATCCAGGATCGTATCAAACATTTTCAAAACATCTTTATTGAGAAACATTTTCATAACAAGCCTTGTTGTATCCGCAATATTCCCCTTATACAGCGTTTTTTATATCGTCCCGTCTTTTACAACGCAGTTGGCGGCAAATACGGAAGATGAAGCGGTGCGAACCGCGGCGTACCTGGCATCCTCCATCTTAAACGGAAAACCGGAATTGACAAGGGATTCGCTTTCAAATGATAGCATTATCGAGATCCGAAAACTGAAAGAGGATTTCCGGCTGGAAAAACTCAAGATATTTTCAAAACATGGTGAAATTATATTTTCGACAACGCCGGATGAGATCGGAGAGATAAATAAAAATGATTACTTTTACAATATTGTCGCCAAAGGAAATGTCTTTACGAAGATAGTCCGGAAGGATTCCAAATCTCTTGAAGGTCGAATCGTGACAGCCGACGTTGTGGAAACATATGTGCCGGTGCTTTCAGACGGAAAGTTTACCGGCGCCTTTGAAATCTATTATGACATCACCGGGAGAAAAAAAGGCCTGGATAAGCTTTTGACACTAATCTATTCGGTCCTGTTTGGAATTTCATCTGTCCTTCTTATTACGGTCATCGCCATATCATTCAAAGCAAGTAAAAACATGCTTGGGCGGGACCGGGCAGAGAAAGCGCTGCGGAAAGCACATGAAGGTCTGGAAAAAATGGTGGAAGAAAGAACCGCTGACCTTGCGGAAACAAATAGAATATTACTGGCTGAGGTCAAAGAGCGAAGGACGGCGGAGGAAGCTCTTCGCCAAAGCGAAGAACGCTACCAGGCCCTCTTCAACCGGTCGCTTGATTGTGTTTATGTCTATGATTTCGAAGGTAATTTCATTGATGGAAATCCGGCGGTTCTTAAATTGCTGTGCTACACCCGGGAAGATATACCGTCTCTGAACTTTGCTTCTTTTATAGATTCAGACCAGATTGTCAGAGCTTTTCAGATTCTGGACGAACTTAAAAAAACCGGCACTCAACAGGAGCTGGCTGAATTCAGATTGAGGAGCAGAGACGGCAGATATGTCGAGGTTGAAACCAAATCATCAGTTATCTTTCGCGATGGTAAACCATATGCCATTCTGGGGGTTGCCCGTGATATTACCGACCGTAAACAGGCTGAAGAAAAACTGAAGAAAAGCGAAAAGAAATACCGGGAGCTGTACGATTTTTTACCGATTCCGGTCTATGAAACGGATCTGGAAGCCAACATCAACTCTGCCAACAGAACCATGTTTGAAACTTTCGGATATGATGAGAAAGACCTTAATGAAGGTTTTAATGCATGGCAGATTCTCTCATCCGGAGAAACTGATAAATTTAAAGAGAATATTCAGAGGCTTTTAAATAAAGAGAAAATTAAAGACACGGAATATACTTTAAAAAGAAAAGACGGGAGCGTTTTTCCGGCTATTGTAATTTCAAGTATAAGAGCTTCCGAAGGCAAACCCAGAGGTCTAAGAGTGGCTGTTGTCGATATTACAGAGCGAAAGCAGATGGAATCCAGACTTACTTATCTTGCCTATTATGATGATTTGACGGGCCTGCCCAACAGGAGCCTATTCGCCGACAGATTAACTCAGGCAATTTCAAGAGCCGGGCATAATAAAAGAAATATTGCGGTTTTACTCCTCGATATCGGTCGTTTTAAATCCATCAACGACATCTACGGCTTTGACGCCGGAAATGCCGTTTTAAAGGAAATTGCGGAAAGACTCAGTAATACGGTTCGTGATGGCGATACGGTCGCGAGAATGGGAGAGAGTGATTACGGGGTTTTGCTGAACGATGTTGCATACCCGGCAGATATTCTTGCCGTCGCCAAGAAAATAATGGGAAGCATTTCCCAACCTGTTTTCATCAAAGAACAGGAAATTTTACTGAACTTCAGTATTGGAATCGCTTTTCATCCAAACGATGGAGATGATGCGGATACTCTCCTTAAAAATGCCGATTTGGCCCATACCAAAGCAAAGCAGATGGGGATGAAAAGCTTTCAGTTATATACGAAAGATCTTGATATTCAGGCATCACAATTTGCTTTGATGGAAAAAAATCTCCCCAATGCCTTTAAAAATGAAGAATTTATTCTTCACTATCAACCCTACTATGATACCGGCACAAAAAAAATAAACGGCATGGAAGCCCTGGTCAGGTGGAACAGTCCGGAATTCGGTTTGGTTCCTCCAGTAAAATTCATCCCGGTTCTTGAAGAAACGGGATTGATTATCGAAGTCGGCAAGTGGATTTTAAAAGAAGCGGTCAGGCAGGTAAAGGAATGGCAGGAAAAAGGTTATAATGTAGTGCCCGTCTCTGTAAATCTCTCATCCCTTCAATTCCGGCAGAAGGATCTGGCTGAAATGATTGAGAGGACTATCAGGACTTTCGACCTTGATCCCTGCTTATTGACGCTTGAGATTACCGAAAGCGCTTTTATGCAGGATTTCGATTATACCGGACTAGTCCTTGGAAAACTGAGAAAGCTCGGAATCTGCATAGCCATTGATGATTTCGGAACGGGCTATTCATCCTTGAGTTATCTGAAGAGACTGCCGGTCGATTATCTTAAAATAGATATTTCATTCGTCAGGGAAATTGTAACGGCGCCCGATACCGCATCCATCGTCAAGGCCATCATCGCCATGGCTCACACACTGAATCTGAAAACAATAGCCGAAGGTGTTGAAATGGAAGAACAATGGAAAATTCTGAATACACTCGGGTGCGACACGTGTCAGGGGTTTTACTTCTGCAGACCTCTTCCCAATAGGGAGTTAATAAATATGATCAGGTAACCGACTGTTAATTTTGTGGATTTTTTCGGGAACCCCTTATTCCCTTGCCAAAGCGATTGATTGACAAACATAAGATCATTTTGTTATTTTTTGAATGAAAAAAGATAGTTTATCCCCGGTTATTTTATAAAACCGGTTTTAGCCATGCATGAAAAAGGAGGCGCTTTTATGGGGAATAAAATCCGGATAGGCGCGCTTATATCAGGCGGAGGAACAAACCTGCAGGCGATCATTGATTCCTGTGAATCGGGAATAATTGACGGAGAAATGGTCTTTGTGGGAACAGATAATTCGGATGCAAAGGGCCTCGGGAGAGCTTCAAAACACAATATTCCGACCTTTGCGGTGGATTATTCTTCCATAATTAAGGAATACAGAAAAGAGCCCGGGAAGATCAGTCCGCCCGGCGATTTTGATGAAGAGGATATTCGTTCGAAGCTTTCTCTTTTTCCTTCCGGAGCCGACCGGCAAAAAATAAAAAAGTTCATTATTACAAGGGCGATTGCCGAAGCCGGACTCCTTGAAAAGATGAAACCCTATCCCTTTGATCTTCTTGTTCTTGCCGGCTTTATGCGAAATCTCACTCCTTATTTTATCGACAGGATCAATACCGATCCCGATAATCCGCGCATCATGAACATACATCCCGCCCTGCTTCCGGCTTTTCCGGGCACTGACGGTTATGGAGACACCTTCCGTTACGGGTCGAAAATAGGAGGGTGCACGGTTCATTTTATCGATTACGGGGAAGACTCCGGCCCCATAATCGGACAAAAGGCCTTTCCGATTGAACCGGACGACACAATAGATTCGATCAAAAAAAAGGGACTTGCCCTCGAATGGGAACTTTATCCTGAATGTATCCGGCTTTTTGCCCAGAAACGCATTAAGACTGTAAGGATGACCTATACACGGGATGACGGAAAAGAAGTCAAAAGAACGGTGGTTAAAATAGTGAACAGTGAATAGTGAATAGAAAAGCAAGGGGCAAAAGCACAGAGGCACAAAACGGGAAGTCGACTATTCGCTATAAACCGGCAACCAGAGATTATTATAATGCGACTTAGAACAAAGACATCTCTTCTTATGGCTGTAGTAGCAGCCATTTGTGTAGGCACGGTAAGCCTCTTCTTTATCCGTTTCCTGGAAAACTCCCTCAGGAAAACGATTTATTCCAACATTGAAACGATTTCAAATTCAACCGCGAAATCAGTGGCAATGCTTTTAAGCGACAGCCTGAATGACGCCAGGGCTATTGCTTTCAATCTTCCTGTTGATGTCATTGAGAAAAAAAAATCGGCTGAAGCGGAAAAATTCCTAAAATCAATGGTCCGGATATTTCCCAGATTTGAAAACGGAATGTTTTTACTCGATGGAAAAGGCGAGCTTTGGAGCGACTATCCTTATTATCCTGAAACAAGAGGCAAGTCTTTTGCTTTCAGAGAATATTTCAAACGAACCATGGATGAAGGAAAAGGAATTGTCGGGATACCTTATATATCAGCAAGAACAGGTCAGCCTGTCGTTACCGTGACGGCCCCGTTAAGAGACAGAAACAATAAAGTTGCGGGGCTTATAGGTTGCTCCATGCAACTGCTTTCTCCCCATGTTTTAGGCGGAATCCGTCAGGAAAAAATCGGAAAATCAGGATATATTTACATCGTTGATAAAACAAGGATGCTTATTCTTCATCCCGATGGTGAAAGAATACTGAAAAGAGATATTCCCGAGGGGTCCAATAAATTACTGGATTCGGCAATCGGGGGGTTTGAAGGAGTCGGAGAGACCGTCAATTCGCGTGGAATTCCCATGCTCCTTTCATTAAGACAGATTAAGGGCACCGGGTGGATCCTGGGGGCGCAGCAGCCGAAGAACGAAGCATTTGCTCCGATAAAGGAGGCTTTCACCCGTTCGGCTCTTTCTATAATAGCGGTAGCCCTGATATCCGCTCTGATCGGCATTATTGCCATAAGAAGGATTACGGATCCGATTTTAAAGCTCCGTGAGGCAACGCTGAAGCTTGGTGAGGCAACGCTTGATGAAAAAAAGGAGGAAATCAAAACCAAAGATGAGATCGGTGATCTGTACAGAACTTTTCATGAAATATCCTTGAATTTAAACAGGACGATGTCTGTCCTGCGAACGGCAAGGCGCGAATGGGAGCTTACCTTTGACTCGGTTCCCGATGCTGTTTTTATTGTGGATAAAGAGAGCAAAATCAGACGCCTTAACCTTGCTGCTGCAAAGCTTATTAAAATGAAATTCTCCGAGATTATCGGCCGGCCCTGCTACGAAGTCATACATAAAAAGAATGCTCCGTTCTGCCCTCATCAGGAATTCCTTAATTTGGAAAAGACGACCCGTGAAGAAATTGAAGATACGGAAAAATCGGCTTTTTTTGAAATAATAACAACCCCGCTGACCGATGAGGATGGAAATATAGTCGGTTCAGTTCACATTGTTTCCGATATAACCGTCCGCAAAACGGTGGAAAAGGCTCTCAGGGAGAGCGAACAGAAATACAGGGAAATAGTTGAAAACTCGATGGACATGATATTTACCTGCGATCTTGAAGGCAACTATACTTCCTGTAACAGGGCTATCGAGAAGATTACGGGTTACACAAGAAATGAAATTATCGGCGCAAGCTATAAGCTCTTTTTTGACGAGGAAGGAGCGAGGAAAATTTATGATGAGTTAAATAAATTGTATTTGTCTGAGATTCCGCTGAGAGATATTACAATTGAGATTCATACCAGAGAGGACAGAAAGCTTCTTATTAAAGGAAATGTTTCACTGATAACAAAAGAGGGAAGAAAGATCGGGTTTCTGGGCATAATAAGAGATGTTACGGAACAGCAGAAGCTTGAATTCCAGATGATACGCGCTGAGAAACTGGAAGCTCTCGGTACTCTTGCCGGAGGAATAGCCCATGATTTTAATAATATTTTGACCGCCATAATGGGATACTTAAATCTTGCAAAGCTTTATCAGAAAAACACGGAAACAATTCTGAATTATATCTCTAAAGCTGAGACAGCAGTCCTCGGCGCAACCGGCCTTACAAGGCAGCTTCTCACTTTTTCAAGGGGCGGAGAACCTTTCAGGGAAACAGTTTCCATACGGCCTGTAATTGAAGAAGCGGCAAGCATGGCTCTCGGAAAGTCAAGCAGTTCAACCTGCGAGATGCATTACGGGGAAAACATAAAACCGGTTAATGCAGACCGCGGGCAGATTTTGCAGGTTTTGACAAATCTTTTAATAAATGCACGGCAGGCCATGCCGGGCGGGGGCACGATTGCTGTTACCGTGAAAAACAGGATTATAACCAGCAGGAATAATATAGGGTCTCTTCCGGAAGGCGATTATGTGTCGGTTTCAGTTGACGATGAAGGGGTCGGAATACCTCAAAATAATTTACAGAAAATATTTGATCCGTTTTACACAACTAAACAGGAGGGAAGCGGCCTTGGTCTTGCGACATCTCATTCCATAATTACGAAACATGGCGGTCATATAGAGGTTGAATCAAGGGTGGGGGAAGGATCCGTTTTTACCTTTTATCTTCCTGCATCAAAAGAAGCGCCGAAAGAACCTGAAGCAAAAAAGGATAAAATAGCTATCGGAACCGGCAGGATTCTTTTGATGGATGATGAAGCAAGCATCCGGGACCTGGGATCTCAGATTCTTAAAGAAGCCGGATATGAAGTGGATGCGGTTGAAGACGGAGAAAAGGCCATAGAGTTTTATGTGGAAGCAAGAGGCGCCGGAAGGCCGTACAGGGCAGTTATTTTTGATCTGACTATTCCCGGAGGATTAGGCGGAATGGACGCCATGAAGGTTCTCAAAGAGATGGATTCCGGGATAAAAGGAATCGTGATAAGCGGATACAGTCAGGATCCAGTCATGAGCAACCCGGAACAGTACGGATTTTCTGCGGCCCTTCAGAAACCTTTCAATATAACCAGGCTGACCCACGTTTTAAACAGTATAATCGGGGATAATGTGGTAATAAGTGAATAGCGATGGACTCGTAAAAAATTCTGAATTTGCTGATAGTCTTTGTTCTGAAAACCTTCAGTTACAACATTTTTATCATAAGCGGTATGGCAATCAATGAACCGATAGATGCCCCGATATTTGTAAAGGCAACCACAAGGAGAATTCTTGTAACCTTGTTTCTCCAGAATCCCCTTAAGGAAAGGATATCCTCATGGAGGCTTTCCAGATCCTTCACTTTTGGTTTGCGGGAGAAGGCTTCCACCAGACCCGAAACCCATCCTGCAGCTATGAGCGGATGAATGGTTGTTAAAGGCGCTGCAAGAATCGAAGATAAAATCGTCAGAGGATGAGCCATAGCCAGAAGGGCGCCCAGTCCTGCAAGAAGACCGGTTATAAGTATCCACCATGTTATCATGTCTGTCCCGGCTTTTGTTCCGCCGGAATAAAAGCCAAGAGCAAAAAGTATTATTATGCCGGCAGCCGTGATCCATTGAACAGCACCCGACAGCCTGCTTTTAGGCGGTATTATTTCAAGCGATTCGGTGTTTATGGTGTCGTTCCAGTATGATTTTATGCCTTTCACATGGCCTGCGCCGACAACCGCCACAATTTTTCTGCCGGGAGCCGACTTTATCTTCTGGGCAAGGTACATGTCTCTTTCGTCAATCAATATTTTTTTTAAAACAGGCAGCGATTTTCCGACCTCTGCAAGAAGAGTCTCAAGAACATCCTCCTGTTTCATTTTTTCTATATCTTTTTCGGTAATGTCGCCGACTTCTCCAAGGGACATGAGTAGTTGAAAAAGGAGTTTAATCTTTCCCCATAATCCCATATTATGCCATACTCTTGATAGAGTTACTCTTATATCCCTGTCGGCCGGATATATTTTTGATCCTGCAGCTTCACCTGCCCGGATAGCCTCGATCATCTCCTGACCCGGAATTATATCAAACTTCTTTGCGATTCTTTTTTGAAAAGAAGCGAGAATGAGGTTTGACAGAAGAAGAAATGATTTTTTTTCCTTTATTACCTTGACGATATCGGTATTGAGCCAGGCATCTTTCTGCAGTATCGTCCGGTATCTTGATTCACACAGCTCAACGCAGACGGTCTCGGGTTTTTCCTCATTAATTACAGATGTTACAAGCTCAACACTATCCCTTGAAACATGGGCCGTTCCAATTAGAATGATCTCTTTATCTTCATATGAGAGGCGATGCACCATATTACAGTTGCCGGTTTCTGTCATTATATGCACTTTTCCTTTTGTTGGTATTGTAAAACGGATGCTAAAATAATACAGGTACATTATTAAAGCAAGGTTTAAACCATAAAGAATGGAAAGGGTCCGAGGATTCAAGGATTTGAGGGGTAAAGGATTGACATACGGAGAGAGCCGTCATTTTGCCCATCTGTTGCCGAAAGCAGTCCTCTCTTTTACACCTTTGAAAAGAGCCTGGCAGGCAGAGCAGCTTTACAGGATTATCCTTGAAGATTATCATCTTACAGATCCGTTTCTCGATGGCATGGAGAAAGGGCTTTCTTTTCTTTTACATGACGCCCTGAAAGAATTTGTATCTATCGGCCTTGAAAAAATTGAAAAAGATAAGCCGCTGGGAATAAAGTTCCTGTCTCTTGAATCCAGATTTGGCGCAGATACTCTTTTGCGCCTTCAGACAGCCGTTCCGCTTTCAGATGTCCGGCTGCAGCTTGCGCGGTATATAAAGGCAAAAACCGGCGCTGCATTTTCCATATGCCCGCTTTCTCAAACGCCGAAAAATATGCGCCGGGAAATACTGAATGAACACGGCGGCAGGCCGTTTAAAATGCCTTTTGGCCACCGCATGAATTATCTTTGTCTCTTTTCCCGGAGTTGATCATTAACAAGGAGGAGCAGGCTTATCCGGACGATGATTCTGCTGCTGCCGTACTCCGGTACAGGGAATGGGATGCGGATTTATGCGATTATCTTAACGATCATGTCAGGGTGCAGGAAAGAAATATCGAGGGATTTAAAAGCGATTTTTATTTAAGCACCCTTAACCGCTACAGTGGTACGGTAAAGAGAGTCAGGCGTGAATTTGAACTTTTAAGGCCTGAAGAGATTAAAACATTGAAAAAATGGATTGATGGAGAAGAATTTGACACCTGCGCCCTTATTGACTATGCAATCGATAAAAAAGCCGGGATGATTCCTTCGGACAGGCTTTTAAGAATATACGGAACATTGACCAGGCAGTAAAGGACGGGAGGGTTTTGAAAGATGAACATTCATTATTCGATGTTCGATGTTGGACGTTCGACGTTATTCTTTTTCAGCCTTTAACAGTCCATCCGGCATAAAAATATTTTTGCGTATTACTTATCGCGCCTGGTGACTCTTTTTTCGTTTTGCAGCAGCCTCAATTATGTCGGCGGCCTTTTCGGGGAGACTGAAGACATCTGTTTCTGCAATATATTTTTTTCCGTTTTCCCGCCACCTTGCTTTCTCTTCAGATGTCAACATATGGGAGAGCATATGATTGAGTTTTTCCTGATCAAAGGGAGACGGCACTAATTCTCCGGCCCCGGCTTTCTTCACATGAAAACTGTAGCCGCATACGTCCGATGCAAGAACGGGCAATCCAGCGGCCATTGCTTCAACGAGGACTGTTCCGGTGTTTTCTCTGTATGCCGGATGCAGAAGCAGATCGGCGGCCATTAAAAAACGAGGGATATCCGAGCGGCCTCCCAAAAAGCGCACTTTATCCTGAATTCCAAGCTGTTTTGAGAGCTTCAGAAAAGGTTTTGGTTTGTCCTGGCCAAGAACGAGCAGGACTGTTTTTTCGTGCAGAGAAGCAGGAAGAGAAGAAATTGCCGAAATTGCACGATCGAGCCCTTTTGTTTTAAAGCCTGAACCTATGAACAGGATTATATTATCATTTTCTCCGATTGAGAATTCGTACCGGATCGCCTTTTTTATATCAGGGGCATCTTTGGAGGCGATGCGGTTCTTATCTATTCCGGGCGGAAGCAGGTGAAATCGTTTTTTATCTGTGCCGTAAAATTCAATAAAAGATTCTTTTTCTTTTTCGGATATCAGCAGAATTTCGGTTTTGGAATCTTTCGCAAAAACAAACCTTTCAAAACCGGAATAGGTCCGGCAGCGCCCTGTCAGGTTGTAAAAAAATCCTCTGTCACGGGCCTTTGCCGCAAAACATGAATCTGCCGCAAAATAGAGATCGAGCCCCGGCATTTTATTAAATCCGACAACAGCATCGTATTTGTGTGTCGCAAGATGCTTTGAAACCTGCCTTACAAAAGATTCGCATCTTATGTGATTTGCCGGTCCTTTCCCGGCCATGACCGAAACATTCATATCTTCGGGAATTTCTCCCTTCCATGCGCTGCAGAACAGGTCAACCTGATGTCCGCGCGACAGGCATTCCCGTGCGATCCTCAAAAGATCGCGCTGCATTCCGCCGAAGGTGATGTATTCAAAAAGGCAAAAGGCTAATTTGTATTTTTCATTCATATCAAACCAGGAATCAAAGTTGATGGACCCGTAAAAAGTACATTTTTTTACCACGAAGGGCACGAAGAGCACGAAGGAGAAAAAAACATATAATATTTCCGTTTCTTTTGCTTCGTGTTCTTCGTGGTTTTAGGATGTAATAAGTATTGCAGTAATATAAAATCAGTTCAAGAGGAAAAAATCATTTTTCAATAATATCTTTGATATTTCATTTTATATCTTATAGATATTGAACAAAAATATTTCCGAATCAGACCTGATATTATGCGGAGAGTGAAAATGAGAAGTAAGAGTATAACCTTCATTTACTGGACATTCATCCTGTTCTTTATTTCAGTTGTGATTTATTCTTTAAGCCTGCATCAGAGGCATTATGTTTTTGACAGCATCTTATCCGCATTTTTCATGACAATATTCTACCGGTATTATGATGACCTGAAATTCGATGCCGCTTCCTTCATTTTTATCGGGGTCGGGATCAGCATGCACGAGCTTGGAAGATTCGGATTCTATGGAATGCAGTTCTTTGGAATCAACTGGGATATCTATACCCATGCTGCGGTCTCTTTTGCAATGGCAATAATCCTTTACCATGCTTTACTTGGCAGAATAAAACTTGATAAAAAGTGGATCAGCCTGATTATTTTCCTGCTGACGATAGGGATTGCCCTGGTGGGGGAGTTTGTCGAATTCAGCGGAACCATATTTCTCAAAGACGGGCAGGGATTACTGGGGCTGGAAAGCGAGGCCGGTCCTTTCAGTAACGTGAGCATCGATTACTGGGATACCATGAGCGATCTGGCCATGAATGCCCTCGGCGGCATTCTCGGGATATTCTATTCAATACTTTTAAACCGAAAGATTTGAGGGCTTCGTATAAAGTCATTCTGTCCGCGGCGGCGGATTGGCTTCTTCCTGCTATCAGCAATCAGCATAAGTCGGGGAAAGTCGCTGATTTCAGTAGTAAACAGCATCTAAAGTCCTTCTTTCCATTTGACATCTTAATGGGTATCAGATAGTTGTTAAACGTTTAAATAAGACCCGTATAAATACAATCCGTCTTTCTATCCAGCAGGCAACAGTAACCTTACGGTAGGGCACCAGATGAAAGATCAATCCAGGACAAAACAGGTGTTGATCCATGAACTGACTTCTCTAAGGCAGAGAATTGCAGAACTGGAGCAATCTGAATCAGAGCGAAAGCCGGCGGAAGAGGCGCTACGGGAGAGCGAGGGTCGTTTCCGCGGCATGGCCGGGGAGATGGCAGTCATCGCCGAGATCAGCCGGGTGATCGGCTCGACGCTGGAGATCGACGAGGTATACGAGCGATTCGCCGCCGAGGCTAAAAAACTGATCCTTGCCGACAGTCTCGCCATTAATCTGTACAATTTTCAAGAGAACACCATGCGCGTTGCTCATGTTTCCGGGGTTAACATTGATCGAAGGAAACAGGGTGATCCCCTTGTCCTGGAGGGATCTTTGAGTGAAGCTGTAATCCGAGCACAGACTGGCTTTCGCATTCAGCCTGCGAATATTGACGAGATAGTCAGCCAGTTCCCCAGACTTTCCACAATATTTCAGGCGGGACTGCGATCGATCATGTGTGTTCCCCTCATTTCCCGGGATGAGGTGATCGGCGTCCTGCATTTCCGGTCGAAAACGCCGAACGCCTACACAGAGAAGGATCTCCGGCTGGCGGAAAGGATCGGGACGCAGATCGCCGGGGCGATCGCCAACGCGCAACTGTTTTCCGACCTCATGAAGGCGGAAGAGGCGCTGCAACGTGTACACAATGAACTGGAACAGCGTGTAGCGGATCGGACGGAAGAGTTGATGCGGGTTAATGAGAAGTTACGAACAGAGATCACCGAGCGCAAGCGGGCTGAGGAGGCGATCGTCGTAGCTAAAAACGATTGGGAAAGTACGTTCGACACCGTAACAGACATGATCACTATCCACGATAAGGATTTCAACATCGTCCGCGCGAACCCGGCTGCCAAGGCAATATTAGGCCTGCAACTGCTGGAGGAACTGCCTTTAGCAAAGTGTTTCAGATTGTACCACGGAACGGAGAAACCGCCGTCAGGATGCGTAAGCTGCCAGAGCCTCCAGACAGGGAGGCCTTCTACTGTGGAGGTGTTTGAGCCTCATTTGAACAAGTACCTCGAGATCATGGCGATGCCGAGGTTCGGGAGTGATGGCCAGCTTGTCGGATTGATCCATGTCGTCAGGGACATCACCGAG
>JAUYEO010000164.1 GCA_030689795.1 Desulfobacterales bacterium
TTCAGGCAAGTATGGAAAAGATTGCCGATTCCGCTGAAGTTTCGGTTGGAACTCTATATTTTTATTTTAAAAACAAGGAGGATATTCTTGTCCGTCTTCTGGATAAAATCAGCTTCGAATTAAGAGAACTTCTGGGATCCGAGTTCAGGAAGGCGGATTTTTCGCTGGACGGAATAAAAAAAGCCGGGCAGTTTTTTTTCGAAGAATTTTGCATAAAACACCCCGAGAAGCTTACCATCATCTTCAAGGAATCGATGGGAAAAAGCGCCATGGTTGAAGAATACCGAAAGCAGATTTTCGACAGGCTGATATCGGATGTTCAGGGGGCTCTCATGCGCCTGAGCGAAAACCGCGGATTAAAATATCAGAGCAGCCTTTCAGCAGAACTGATGGCGGTCAGCATCCTTGGCATGTACGAAAGAATCGCCTACCACTTCCTGATAGGGCAGGACCGCTCTAAAGAATTGAAAACGATAAGCAAAGATACTGTCGCCTTCATACTGGGCGGGATAAACAACCTTTCCGGGCAGTAAGAGTAAGGTATCAATAAAGATATGGTTTTAAAAGGCGCATTGCACGTTCATACAACATGTTCCGACGGAAATCTGTCGGTTTCAGAAGCAGCAAATCTCTATGAAAGCCTTGGGTTCGACTTTATAGCTTTAACCGATCATGACTTTCTTTTGAGACAGGGATGCTATGACGATGTGAACTATTTAACAACAAAACTCCTCATCTTTACCGGAGTTGAAATGACTGTTTTTGAAAAAGGATACGTTCACATCAACCGGATAGACGGCGACAAGGAGGTTCTTCATATATTCAACCATCCGGCGGATCTGGATTTGTCTGTTCAAAAGGTTGTTGAGCGGATAGCTTCGGTCGCAAAGCGTTTTCCAATCGATGCGATTGAAATAACTTCAAAGGGCTTCAGGACTCCCGAATTCGACACTTCCAAAATTCCATATAAAAAGATCGCTACAGACGATTCGCACTCAAGATCAGGATGCGGAAGAGCATGGATAGAGATGGATTGCATGAGGGATAAGGACAGCATCATAAGGGCAATCAAAAAAGGAAGGTTTTGGAATTGCTACGCAGGCTAACCGATATCGGAATAAATAGATAACAAGGATTCAAAAGGAGCAATTATGGGAAATGGAGTAGCAATATGCGCTGTGGCGCAAACCACATATGAGCGGGACAAATGGCATCAGCGTTTTCAAGGAATGGGGCTGGAGGTTCTTGAATCGCTTCTTAACCGGACAGGCCTTGACTTTTCGGAAAAAAACGGAATCGGCATGTCCATAAGCGTTTCGGATGATATTTTCGACGCAAGAACAATTTCCGATAATGCCATGACTGATGTGCTTGGCGCACACTTAAGATGTGAAGAGAAAGTGGCACAGGAAGGCGCTCAGGCCATTTACTACGGTCTTGCGGCAATAATGTCGGGGCACACCGATCTTGTCCTGATAATCGGTCACTGTAAGGAATCCCAGGGGAAAAGCCGTAACATGGTAACCCACCATGCTTTCGATCCATTTTATACGCGTCCCGTCGGGATGGACTTTTGCGCGGCAGCCGGTCTTCAGGCACAGGCATATGCCGAAAAATCAGGAATATCAGACGAACATCTTGCTGATGTTGTCGTCCGGGCACGCTGCAACGCAGCAAATAATCCCTTCACTCCTGAAATAAAGCCCGTGTCAAAAGAAGAGGTGTTAAAGTCAACTATGCTTGCCGACCCGATCCGCCAGCTTCACGCCTATCCTGTTTCGGACGGCGCAGTCGGAATGATACTTGCATCTGAAGAACGGGCAAAGGAAATCACAAAGAATCCGGTCTGGATAAAGGGAGTCGGTAATTGCATGGACAGCTTCTTTTTGGGAGACAGGGATCTTGCCTCAAATTTTGCCCTTAAAAAGGCCGCCCGGCGCGCATATGACAGGGCGGGCATAAAAGACCCGCGTTCAGCATTCGACGTAATCGAAATATCCGACCAGTATGCTTATCAGCATCCCATGTGGGCGGAAGGTCTTGGAATCTGCGAAGACGGCGATGGAGCGAAATGGCTTGATTCCGGCGGACCTGATAAATGCAAGGTAAATCCTTCGGGCGGAATGCTTGCCGGAAACCCTCTTATCTTAGGAGGACTAGTCCGTTCAGCAGAGGCGGTTCTACAGCTGACAGGAGAGGCCGGCAAGAGGCAGGTTAAAGACGCAAGAACCGCTCTTGCACACGGCGTTATGGGTCCGGCAGGGCAGTTTCATTCCGTTATAATACTTGAACGCGACTAGGGGAGGCAGGCAATGAAAAAAAACAGAAACGTCGGAATTATAGGAGTTGGGCAGACAGTATATTCCAGCCACCGCGAAGAGGTAAACCAGCCGGAAATGATCCATGAGGCTGTTTCCGCCGCCTTGAAGCAGGCAGGACTCACAATAGATGATATAGACTGCATTGTGCACGGCAACATGGAATTGTTTGAAATGGTTCACCAGCCGGACTTATGGCACACTCTCGGAACAGGAGCGTACGGCAAGGAAACCCTGAGGGTTACAACAGGAGGAACGACAGGCGCGACTCTGGTTTGCGCGGCCGATCATCTCGTGGCTTCCGGGCTTCACGATATAGTGCTTGCCGTAGGTTTTGAAAAACTTCAGGAAGGGCATACTACAGGCGGCATCACCAATATGGCCGACCCTCTCTGGGGCCGGCAGCTTCAGACAGGCGCTCTCACTGGAATGACGGCCGCGGATCTCATAGAAGAATTCGGCGAGGAAAGAGCCAAAAAAGCTTCCATGAAATACCGCATCATAATGGACAAGCATGCCATGAAAAACGATAAAGCCCACAGAAGGCTGGGACTCGAGTTTGACCAGGCGGATGATCTTGCCGTAAATTCCCCGGCACTGGTAGGCGAACTCAGAATGATACACATGTGCTCACAGAGCGACGGCGCCTGCGCAATGATATTCGCCTCGGAAGAAAAAGCCAAAAAACTCTGCAAACAGCCCGCATGGATCAAGGATCACATAACAGTCCACAGGGAAGAATTGTTTTGCATTTTCGGGGGCGTCCCGTACCTGACGACCCATAAATACGCGGCGCAGAAGTTATACGAAAGAAACGGGATTAAAGATCCCCGCAAAGAGATAGACCTTTTCGAAATGTATGACCCTTCAAGCTGGTGGGGACTTGACTGGCTGAGGGAATTCCTTTTGCTCGAAAACGACGAGCATATAAAGATGGTTGAAAACGGCGACATCACGATTGACGGTTCTTTTCCGGTAAACCCGTCCGGAGGAGTTATAGCTTCAAATCCGATCGGCGCCACAGCCATGATACGTGTAGCGGAAGCAGCGCTCCAGATAATGGGTAAGGCAGGTGACCATCAGGTCAATAAACCCGTAAATCAGGCCATGGCTTCAGGTTTCGGGGGAACAATGTGGACGGTTCTCTTATTATTAACAAAAGAAGTTCCCTGGCAATGTAAGAATAAATGACGTTAAATTAGGACGCCGATTTTCGCTGATTTCCGCAGATAAATATTTTATCAGCTCTTTGTTTTCAGAATTTCTAAAATCTGCGTTCATCCGCGTCCCAAAAGGTTTTTCAATACAATTTATAGCACAGGAGGCCATCATGAATCTCGGAATCTTTCTTGACAATGCAGCGGACAAATACAAGGATTCCACCTATCTTAATTTCTATGACAGAGTCATAACATATGCTGAATTCCGCAAACGTGTATTTATACTTGCAAACGCATTAAAAAAGCTCGGTTTCCGCAAGGGGGATTTTATCCATGTTCTTGTTCAGAACAGCCCTGAAACACTTATCTCATATTTTGCAATTCAAAGAATCGGGGCTATTGCAGGGCCTGTAAACGGCTGGTGGAAGGCTCCTGAAATTGAATATCTTTTAAACGACTCTAAAGGAAGAGGCCTCATAATAGAAGATCAGTATCTTCCCATATTAAAGGAAATCAGAGATAAGTGCCCTTCCCTTGAAGTTGTGATCGAAGTCGGAAACTCTCCGCAGCCCGGCCATGTTTCCTTCAACGCTCTCATTGAAGGAAACGACGCGACTCCTGTCGAGTCCGATGCGAATATAGAGGATACAGCCTATATTTTTTATACATCCGGCACTACGGGAAATCCAAAGGGAGTCCTTCTGTCCCACAAAAACGTACTTGCCGATGTCGGCGGCATAACCAAAGCTTTAAAACTCGACGAAAAAATGGTGCTCTTATGCTTCCTGCCGCTTTTCCACGTCAATGCGATGCTGACATGCACCTTTTCCATGGGAATGGGACACCAGATAATATTGCGGAAAGGCTTCAGCGCAAGCGAATTCTGGGAAGTTGTCGATAAGTACAAGGTCAATTTCTGGTCTGCCGTACCCGCCGTATACCAGATACTGCTCTCAGATCCGACACGCCAGAAATTCGATTTAAGCTCCTTAAAATTCGGAGTCTGCGGGGCCGCACCTTTAACCCCTGAAACATTCACAAAATTTCAGGAAGTTTTCAATATTCCGATTGTGGAAGGATATGGCCTCACCGAGGTTACATGTGTCAGCACCATAAATCCGAGGGACGGGATTCGTAAGATCGGATCAATCGGCCTTCCTCTTCCCGGGCAGACAATTAAAATAATTGATGAACAGGGCAATGAACTTCCTCCCGGCGCCGCCGGCGAAATTATTATCGGAGGCGATGCTGTTATGAAAGGATATTACAATCGCCCCGAAGAAACGGCAAAAACAATTGTAAACGGATTCCTGCATACTGGAGATGTGGGCTACAAGGATGACGACGGGTATATATTCATTGTAGACAGAATAAAGGATATGATTATAAGGGGCGGCGAAAACATCTATCCGAAGGAAATTGACAATCTCCTTGCAACTCACCCCAAGATTCAGGAAGCTGCGACCGTAGGTGTGCCGGACAAGACGATGGGCGAAGAGGTAAAAGTTTTTATTGTGCCGCTTGACGATTCGCTTACCGAAGAAGAAGTTATAAATTTCTGCAAAGAAAAACTGGCGAATTTCAAGGTTCCGAAATATGTTGAAATTATTGATGGAGACTTTCCGAGAAGCCCTATCGGCAAGGTATTGAAAAAAGATCTGCGCACATGGGGGCTCACTACAAGACCGAAGAAAAGCAATGGCCCTGAAGCGACTGTGGAAGATATTTTCGGTACGATGGAATCAAGGGTAAATCCGGACGGAGTCAAAGGAATCACCGCCAGTTACGGATATGTGATCACAGGAACAGGCGGCGGCGAATGGACCGTATCTTTAAAAGACGGCGTTGTGAAAGTCTTAAAAGGCCTGCACACTCCTGATGTCACCACAACGATATCCGCCAAGGACTGGGTCGCAATCACGCTCGGTACTCTCGACGGAATGTCCGCTTTTTCTTCAGGAAGACTTAAAGTCGAAGGCAACATGGGCCTTTTGATGAAGGCAACCCAGTTCTTCAAAAAATATTCACCGCCAAAAGCCGCACCTGTTGTAACAGTTGAAGATATTTTCGGGACAATGGAATCAAGGATTAACCCCGACGGAGTCAAAGGAATCACCGCCAATTACGGATATGTGGTCACAGGAACAGGCGGCGGTGAATGGACAGTATCTTTAAAAAACGGAGTTGTGAAAGTCTTAAAAGGCCTGCACACTCCCAACGTTACCACTTCGATCTCAGCCAAGGACTGGGTAGCGATCACGCTCGGAACTCTCGACGGAATGTCCGCCTTTTCCTCAGGCAGGCTCAAGGTCGAAGGCGACATGGGTCTTCTCATGAAAGCGACAACATTTTTCAAGAAATACACTCCTCCCGGCCCTGCCGGAGCCGAAGAGGAAAAACAGAATGAACTGATAAGAATCAAGCAGGTTCTTTCGATACCACAGAGATTTGCAACAGGCCCTGTCATGGGAAAATTTTTAAAAGCCTTCAGCAAGAAACAAATACTGGCCAACAAATGCCCGAAATGCGGAAGGCTTCAGCTCCCGCCAAGGGAAGTTTGCGCCGAATGCAGGGTCAGGGCAACAGGCTGGGTTGAAGTCGGTCCCGAAGGTGTTATAACCATATGCGACATCGCCTACTATGCCAGCCCTGATCCGCTTTCAGGAGAAAGCAGGGAAACTCCTTATTGTTCGGCTCATTTTCTTCTTGACGGGTGCAAGGGGCATGAAACCCTCTGGCATGAGCTTAAACCCTCGGACATAGAAAGAGCCCGGAAAGGCGCAAGAGTTCGCCCCGTATGGAACGAAGAGCGAATCGGGGCGATAACAGACATAAAATATTTTGAAATAATCGACTGAACATGGGAGGAAATATCTAATGCATTCAGCCAAGGATGACTGCTTTATCGTAGAAGGAAAACTGGCCCTGCCGTACCAGTATTTTGCAGGCCGGACAGGAAGCCGTTTTCTTATCTCTTTAAGGGATAAGAAAATTATGGGTTTAAAATGCGACAAGTGCAACAAGGTTTTCGTGCCGCCCAGAACTGTTTGCGAAGGCTGTTTTTCCGATATATCGGGAAACTGGGTTGAGCTGAAAAATACGGGGATTGTAACCGGCTTTACCATCATAAGATACGAAGAACCCCATCAGCCTGTTAAACCCCCGTATATTCTGGCGCTCATTAAAATTGACGGTTCTGATACTCCAATCGCTCATATAGTCAAAGGCATTCCCCTGAGCAAAATGCGAACCGGCCTCAGGGTTAAAGCTGTATTTGCAAAAAAGAGCACTTCGACCATAATGGATATTGATCATTTCAGGTCTGATGAAAAACCGAAATTCGAACTGGGCTATACATATGACGAGCTTGAAGTCGGCATGTCAGCCTCTTTTACAAAAACGATTTCCGAAACCGACGTCTATCTTTTTGCCGGAATCTCGGGCGATTTCAACCCCATGCATTTAAACGAGGAATTTGCAAAAGCGACTCCTTTCGGCACAAGGATCGCCCACGGCGCCCTTCCCCAGAGCCTTATAGCTCCTGTTCTTGGAATGAAACTCCCAGGGCTCGGAACAGTCGCCCTCGAAATTACATGCCGTTTTAAAGCTCCGACATATTTCGGCGATACGATTACCGCGACAGGAGAGGTCGTTGAAAAAATAGAAAAGAAGCGCTGGGTCAGGATGGCGCTTACCTGGACAAACCAGAAAGGTGAAATCATTGCGGAAGGATCGGCTCTTGTGATGCCGCCGGCGCCGCTGCCACAGTAAAAGAGAGGCTTGATATGGGATATGAATTCGGAACAAAAGCAGAATGTCAGGAATACTTCGGGAAAGCCCATGAAATGGTTCGCCGCTCTGTAAAGGAATTCGTCGGTAAAGAGATTCTTCCTTTCATCGAGGAATGGGAAGAAGAATGCGAATTTCCGCGATCTCTTTACAAAAAAGCTTCGGAAGTCGGAATTCTTGGAACAGGATATCCTGAGGAACTGGGAGGAACACCAGGAGACATTTTTTTCCAGATAGCCGTCTGGGAAGAGCTCATGCGGTCCGGTTCCGGAGGTCTTGTTGCCGGGCTCGGCTCTCTTAACATAGCCATACCTCCCATAGTAAGGTCCGGAACAAAAGAGCAGAAAGAGAAATTTGTAAAGCCTGTTCTGGCTGGTGAGAAAATCGCCGCCCTTGCCATTACCGAGCCTGAAGGAGGCTCAGATGTCGCAAGCATCAGGACAACCGCGGTAAAAGACGGGAACCATTATATAGTTAACGGCAGCAAGACCTTTATTACAAGCGGTTGCAGGGCCGACCAGATAACATGCGCCGTAAGAACCGGAGAAAACGGAGCTCACGGAATAAGTCTTCTTATTATCGAATCGAAAACTCCCGGTTATTCGGTCTCAAACAAGCTTAAAAAAACCGGATGGTGGGCTTCCGATACTGCCCAGATATTTTTTGATGACTGCCGGGTCCCGACCGAAAATCTTATCGGTAAAGAAAACGAGGGCTTTTACGGCATTATGGAAAATTTTCAGAACGAAAGGCTCCAGCTTGCGATCATGGCCAACATGACGGCACAGATGGCTCTTGAAGAATCCTTGAAATATGCTAAAAAGAGAGAAGCCTTCGGCCGTCCCATAAAGGGTTTTCAGGTAATCCGTCACAAGCTTGTCGAAATGGCCACTCTCGTTGAAGTGAGTCGGGAATTCACTTACCGCGTAGCCGCTAAGATCGATTCAGGGGCAAACCAGATAAAAGAAATCTCAATGGCCAAGAATTTTGCCACAACAGTCAGCGACAAGGTCACATATGAGGCCGTACAGATATTCGGCGGCTACGGGTTCATGCGCGGTTATCTCGTTGAAAGACTCTTCCGTGACAACAGGATATTGTCGATAGGCGGAGGAACAACCGAAATAATGAAGGAGATCATCTCCAAGTTTATAATCTGAATAGAAAGGAAAATAAAACATGGCACAGGAAATAGCAGACCGGAGGGACATTGATTTTGTCCTTTATGAACAATTGGGAATCGAGGAACTGATAAAGTGTGAAAAATACCGTGAATTCAACAAAAAATCTATCGACCTCATTATTTCGGAAGCGCGCAATCTCGCAATAAAGGAGCTTCTTCCCGCAAATGCTCCCGGCGACAGAGAAGGGTGCCGGTTTGAAAACGGAAAAGTAATGGTGCCCGCTTCTTATCACCGGATATTTGACCTTTACCGGAAGGGCGAATGGATCGCGATGCTTGATGATCCTGCGGTGGGCGGCCAGGGGATTCCAATCACGGTTGCCATATCGGCAGCCGAATATTTCAACGGGGCAAACTGTTCTTTTTCAACGTATCCCGGCCTGTGCCACGGCGCAGGAAAACTTGTTGAAATTTTCGGAACGCCAAAACAGAAAGAGCTCTTCCTCGGCAAAATGTACTCCGGCCAATGGGGCGGCTCTATGCTCCTGACAGAACCTGAAGCAGGATCTGATGTAGGCAATCTGACAACTTCCGCAAAAAAGAATCCTGACGGCACATATTCCATTACAGGAAACAAGATCTTTATAACGGGCGGTGAGCAGGATCTTACAGAGAATATAATACACCCTGTTCTGGCTCGCATTGAAGGAGCTCCCGAAGGCACAAGGGGAATATCCCTGTTTATAGTCCCCAAAATATGGGTTAATGACGACGGAAGTCTCGGGGAACCAAACGATGTTGTCTGCACAGGCATTGAAGAGAAGCTGGGGATTCACGGAAGCTCAACATGCAGCTTATCATTGGGAAGCAAAGGCAAATGCCACGGCACGCTTCTTGGCGAAGAGAACAAGGGAATGAAGGTAATGTTTCACATGATGAATGAAGCCCGCCTCGGTGTCGGAGTTCAGGCTTTTTCCTTGGCAAGCGCAGCCTATCTGCATGCCCTCGATTATGCGAGAAAACGCGTGCAGGGAAGACCTCTTTTAAAGATGTTCGATCAGAGCGCTCCGAGAGTTCCCATAATCGAACATCCCGATGTACGCCGCATGCTGATCTGGATGAAAGCCCATGTTGAAGGGATGAGAAGTTTTATTTATTACATAGGTAATTGTTTCGACATCCTGAACACATCGGAAAGCAAAGAAGAAAGAGAAAAATACTGGGGTTACGTTGAAATCCTGACTCCCATTATCAAGGCATACTGCTCGGACAAGGCTTTCGAGGTATGCACGCAGGCCGTTCAGGTTTACGGTGGATACGGGTACATTGCAGAATTTCCCGTTGAACAGCTTTTAAGAGACTGCAAGATAACCAGCCTCTATGAAGGGACAAACGGCATCCAGGCAATGGATCTGCTTGGCCGCAAGCTTGGCATGAAAAACGGAAAGCCTTTCATGGAGCTTCTTGGTGAAATGAATAAAACAATCGCTGAAGCAAAGAAGCATGCAAAACTTAAAGACGCCGCTGAAAAAGTTGAAGCCGCCGTAAACAAGCTCGGCAAAATAGCGCTTCATATCGGGAAAATAGCCATGTCCGAAAAAGTTCTTACGGCCTTTGCCTTTGCAAGTCCCATGCTGGATGTAATGGGCGACGTCATTATGGCATGGATGCACCTGTGGCGGGCTTCGATTGCCATACCGAAACTCGAAAAACTCACAGGAAATGCCGACGGCCCGGCAATCATGGAAATGGCGTCAAAAAATAAAAATGTGGCATATTATGAAGGCCAGTACCGGACCGCTGAATATTTTATCTGCAGCGTTCTTCCTAAAACAATGGGAAACATGGATGCCATATTAAACATCAATAGCGCGCCGATTGATATGCCTCAAGAATCCTTTGGAGGATAATATGGTTTCCGACTTTTAAACACTCGAACCCTTGAACCCTGGAATCCTGGAACCCTTTCTCCCAACTAATTGGGAGAAGAACTTTAACTTATGATAAGCGTAGAAAATATTACAAAAAGTTATGGCAGTTACGTTCTCTTTGAAGGAGCCGGCTTCAAGATAAACCCAAAAGAGAGGGTCGGCCTTGTCGGCCGGAACGGCCACGGGAAAACGACTTTATTCAGACTGATAAAAAAAGAGGAGCTTCCGGACTCCGGGGCCATAATTGTACCCAGGCTTTACCGTGTCGGCTGTGTAGAGCAACATATAGAGTTTACCGAAGATACCGTGCTCAAAGAGGGCATGAAAGGCCTTCCCGAAAACGAGAAAGATCATTTCTGGAAGGTCGAGAAAATTCTTGCCGGCCTCGGTTTTTCACAAAATGATTTGAGCGTCAATCCCCTCGATCTTTCCGGAGGATTCCAGGTGCGTCTCAATCTTGCCAAAGTGATTGTATCCGAACCTGACCTTCTTCTCCTCGACGAGCCCACCAACTATCTCGATATAACTTCGATCCGCTGGATTGAGCGATTTCTTGTCAACTGGCCGCACGAGCTTATGCTCATCACACATGACAGAGGGTTCATGGATAAAATCGTTACCCATACCCTCGGAATACACCGTAAAGTAATCAGGAAAATCGCCGGTAATACTGAAAAATATTATACGCAGACCGCGCAGGACGAGGAGATATACGAGAAAACACGGGTCAATGACGATAAGCGCAAGAAAGAGATCGAGCTCTTTATAAGCCGGTTCAGGGCAAAGGCAAGGCTCGCCAACATGGTGCAATCGAGGGTAAAGACCCTGAGCAAGATGGAGAAAAAGGATAAACTGGAGAGGATTAAGACTCTCGACTTCTCCTTCAGGAGCGCACCTTACCGGGGAAAACGCATTCTTTCCGCAAGTGGTATAGCCTTTTCATATGATCGGAATATTCAGCTGATCAGAGATTTTGATATCACCATCGGAGCCCGCGACAGGGTATGCGTTATCGGGAAAAACGGTAAAGGAAAAACAACCCTTCTAAAAATTCTTGCGGGCGCTCTCTCACCTCAGACCGGACAGGTCGATTATAATCCGGCTTCGATCAAAGGTTTTTTTGAGCAGACAAACGTGAACCATCTTATCGACAGCCGGACAATAGAAGAAGAAATTCTCTATTCCCATCATGATATAGAAAGGCAGACTGCAAGAAACATATGCGGCGTCATGATGTTCGGGGGAGATTCCGCCTTAAAGAAAATAGGAGTTTTATCGGGCGGTGAAAAGAGCAGGGTTCTTCTTGGAAAACTGCTTGCAACTCCCGTAAATCTGCTTATTCTCGATGAACCGACAAACCATCTTGACATGGACTCATGCGATGCCCTGCTCGCGGCTCTTGACAGTTTTGAAGGCGCAATTATCATGGTAACCCATAACGAGATGTTTCTCCATGCCCTTGCCGAACGACTGATTGTATTCCAGGATGAAAAGGTGAATGTTTTCGAAGGAACCTACCAGAGATTTCTTGAGAAGGACGGATGGAGAGATGAAAAAGGTCTTGTCAAAAACCTTCCTGCTTCCGATGAAAGCCCTGAAGCAGGCGCAAAATTCAACAAGAAGGAGCTTCGCCGTCTTCGCTCCGAAATAATAACCGAAAAGTCGAAAACATTAAGACCGCTCGAGCAACAAATTGCAAAAACGGAAAACCGGATCGAAGCGCTGGAAAAAGAGCTCACCGAATACACCGAAGCCATGCAGAAGGCATCCGAAGGAGGAACCGGCAAAAAGATCGTCGAACTTTCTCAGGCTATCTACGCCTCGCAGACATCGATTGACAACCTTTTTGACGAACTTGAAGCGCTTTCGAAAGAACTGAATGGGAAAAGCACCCTTTTTGAAAACAGGCTTAAGCAGCTTGAAATCCCCGAAGGCGAAAAGGAATAAATCCGTCTTAACCGCCAAACCACAATTGAAGGTTTGGCCCCAAT
>JAUYEO010000172.1 GCA_030689795.1 Desulfobacterales bacterium
AATGGTGACGATATCGTAAGTCAATTTTTCGCCACGAAGGCACAAAGTCACGAAGAAAGGCCTATTAAACATTCAGATTTTTCTTTGTGTCCTCCGTGATCTTTGTGTGAGAACGGCTTTTTATGGAGTTTTATACAATCAGGATTCAATCATGCGAAAAAGCAGGAAAGCAGTTATAGGCTGGGCGTTGTACGACTTTGCCAATTCGGCCTTTGCAACGACCGTGATGGCCGGTTTTTTTCCTGTCTTTTTCAAACAGTACTGGAGCCTCGGCGCAGACGTCAACCTCAGCACTGCCCGGCTCGGATTGGGAAATTCGGTTGCAAGCATAATGATTGCGCTGATGGCGCCTATACTGGGAGCGATAGCGGACAGGGGTTCGATAAAGAAAAAATTCCTGGTTTTTTTTGCCTATTTCGGCGTTGTCATGACGGCCGCACTGTATCTTGTGCAGAAAGGCGACTGGATTCTTGCCGTTTTTATTTATTCTTTTGCAATCATAGGCTTTTCTGGCGCAAACATATTTTATGATTCTCTTTTGCCGGGCATCGCGGAAAAAGATGAGATCGATTATATATCGGGCCTTGGCTACGGAATGGGATACCTTGGGGGAGGCCTCTTATTCCTTGTAAATGTGCTGATGACGCTGATGCCTGAAAAATTCGGGATTTCCGATCCGGCGAGTGCGGTAAAAATATCGTTTCTTTCAGTTGCGCTCTGGTGGGGGTTTTTTACGCTGTTTACGATTTTATGGGTTCCGGAAGTAAAGACTGCCGGGTCTGAAAAGAACGGGCGCGGTTTTGTAAAGGGAGGTTTGCGGCAGTTATCAGAGACATTTAAAAAAATACGATCTCAAAAAAATATTTCTCTTTTTTTGCTTGCCTACTGGTTTTATATCGACGGAGTTGATACTATCATCCGCATGGCCGTTGATTATGGGATGTCGCTGGGATTTGATTCCAAAGACCTTATCATATCATTACTGATTGTCCAGTTTGTCGGATTTCCTGCCGCAATCATTTTCGGAAAACTGGGACAGGAATGGGGTGTGCGCCGGTCGATTTTCCTTTCAATCGGAATATATATCTTTGTCGTCATTTGGGGAACGATGATGACGAAACGCATGGAATTTTATATTCTTGCAGTTGTTATCGGTCTTTCTCAGGGAGGCATACAGGCGCTCAGCCGTTCGTATTATTCGCGGATCATTCCGCCTGATAAAACAGCCGAGTATTTCGGGTTTTATAATATGCTGGGAAAGTTCGCGGTAATTTTTGGTCCTGCCCTGATGGGTATCACTGGCCTTGCGGTAAAAAGGGCTTTAATGCCGCATTCTCCGTCTATATTCGAAATGGAACGTATCGGACAAATCGCATCCAGGGCAGGCATTGCTTCGATATTGATTCTCTTTATTGCAGGTGGAATTCTTTTCTATTTTGTCCGCGAAGAAAAAACTTGACGACTTCGTAAAAAATCATTCTGCTGTGTTGCGCTTCATCTTTCGTTATTCCAGCGTACTTCTATGTACGCTTCATTCCTCAAGATTCGCGGCGCCTTGTATAATGAGCTTTTTACTTTGCCGTCAGATTTTTTACAATATGAGAGAGAATCGCCTGAAGTTTTGCCGCATCATTAGAAAAAATCCATTCCGCCCCTCTGTTTAATTCCCGAAAGAGGCTGTTTTGGGAACCGATGAAGCCTGTTCCTATCTTCTGATTTTTGTCCGTGTGTTTTTTAAATATGGAGTCCGATATGAGAAGGTAGTGCCCTGCAATTCCGCCGTAATTGTTCCGAAGTGCAATTTCACTTATTCTGCCGATATTAAACCTTGCTA
>JAUYEO010000174.1 GCA_030689795.1 Desulfobacterales bacterium
TATGGTCTTTTTACCGGCGGACTGGGTTTTCACCAGGGAGCCACCCTTATCGGATGCACGATAGTCCCGACAAGCTCGGGCCTGACCGAACGGCAGGTTATGCTCATGAAAGATTTTGGAACCACCGTTTTATTATCTACCCCTTCATATGCCCTCACTATAGCGGAACAGGCCGAGTCAATGAATATTGATGTCAGGAAACTCCCCTTGAGGGTCGGTGTTTTCGGAGCCGAGCCGTGGACCGTCGCCATGCGGAAAGAGATCGAGGAAAGAATGGGCATTAAAGCTATGGAAGCGTTCGGCCTGACCGAGCTTTGCGGCCCCGGCGCCGCATTTGACTGTGAAGCCCAGGACGGACTTCACATCAATGAAGACCATTTCCTTGCCGAGATAGTCGATCCGGCCACTCTTGAACCCCTTCCGCTCGGTGAACAGGGAGAGCTCGTTCTCACATCATTGCAGAGAAAAGCAATGCCTATGCTTCGTTACCGCACAAAGGATATAACAAAACTTCGCAGGGAGACATGCTCATGCGGAAGGACGCTGATCAAGATGAACAAGATAACCGGCCGTTCCGACGACATGCTGATAATCAGCGGCGTCAATGTATTCCCTTCCCAGATTGAATCTCTGCTGCTCGACATAGAAGAAGTCGAACCGCAGTACATGCTTATTGTCCGCAAGAAAGGATATCTGGATCAGCTCATAGTGAAGGTTGAGGCAAAGAAAGAAGCGTATGAAGCGGGTCCTCAGAAACGAAAAGAGGTGGAAAACAAAATTCAACGGCATATAAAATCGGTCATGGGCGTGACGGTCGATGTCAATCTTCTCGAGCCGAAGCTCCTGACCCGCAGCGAAGGCAAGGCAAAAAGAGTGATAGATGAAAGGCCCAAGAATTGATGGACTCATATAAAGTCCTGGAAATACCTCACCCTTGATTTTAGAAATCCCGGGGTGAGGGCGGGAATAAGATGTATATGCAAAGGTCTCGTAAAGAGCTCACAGCAAAAAGGGGGTCATAAAATGAAAGCCAAATCAAATTTCCGGCCCAAAACATTTGCAGTTGTCGGCGCCGGTCCGGTAGGATGCATTGTTGCGGCATTTCTTGCAAAAGGCGGATATGATGTGACCCTCTGTGATGTATTCCCTGAATTGCTTAAGCCTGCTTTAAATCCCGGCATCATCATTGAAGGAGCGGAAAATCTTCAGCAGACCGTAACCCGCACGTGCGCCAGCATTGACGACCTTGCGGGTAAGGTTCCGGACGTTATTATTCTCACTGTCAAAGCCAACGCGCTTCCTCTTATCTCCTCGGCTATTGAAGGTTTCTACAAAGAGGGAGTATATGTAATAAGCTGGCAGAACGGCATTGACACGGAAGCGGTAATAGCTCAGACTCTCGGCAAAAAACCTGTGATGAGGGCCGTGGTAAATTACGGATGCGGGCTGATCAAGCCGGGTCATGTGAAAATGCCCTTTCACCATCCGCCGCATTATTTGCAGGAGATGGATCCGGACTCCAAGCCGGCAGCCATTGCCATTGCCGAAGCACTGAGCACAACCGGGCTGTTGACTCGGCATACCGACAGCATTATCTCGATGGTCTGGCGAAAAGGAATCCTGAATGCCTGCATGAATCCGGTTTGTGCGGTAACCGGACTGACCATGGCCCAGGCCATGGGAGACCCCATCGTGTTCCAGATTGTGGATGCCCTGGTCAAGGAATGCGTCAAGGTGGCAAGGGCCAATGAAGTCAACCTGGGACGGGATTTTTATCCGGGGGCCATCGAATACATGCGAAAGGCCGGCGATCACAAGCCTTCTATGCTGATGGACATTGAAAATAAGCGCCGTACCGAGATTGATTATATGAACGGGAAATTCATCGAATATGGCGTCCAGGCAGGTATCGAAACGCCCTATAACATCATGATCCGCTCTCTGGTCAAGGCCATCGAATCCAAAAAATAATGAGCATCTGACCCTATTTATAAACAGATGGATTCAATCCTATGAAGGATTCTCAACCTGTATTTGCAGGAATTGACGTTGGCGCGTCGCGAACCAAGGTTGTCATTCTCGATCGCGAGCAGCAAATCATCGGAAGAGCCGTGGTCAAATCCGGTACGGATTTTGAGGCAGCTTCCCGCCAGTGTCTGACCCTGGCGCTGGATATGGCCGGCCGTACAGCCGGACAGATTGCAAAAGCGATGACCACGGGTTACGGCAGAAAAAATGTGGCCATTTCCCAGGAGTCCAAAACCGAGATCAGCTGCCATGCCAGAGGATGTTATTATTATTTTCCCCGACCCATATCGATCATCGATATCGGAGGCCAGGACAATAAAATCATCAAACTGGATGAATCCGGAAAACGCCTCAGCTTCAAGATGAATCGAAAATGCGCCGCCGGAACCGGGGCGTTCCTGGAAGAGATGTCCGTGCGCCTGGATATCCCTCTGGAAGACTTGGACGGCCTTGCCCGCCAGTCCCTGAACATGGTTGAACTGGGGAGTTTTTGCACGGTTTTTTCAGCCACCGAGGTGCTTGAGAAAATCCGTCAGGGAAAAAAGGTTCCGGACATTGTCAAAGGCCTTTTTTTTTCGGTCATCAAACGGGTCATGGAAATGGATTCCTTGTCCGAACATGTGGTGATGACCGGAGGAGTGGTGGCGCACAATGCCTTTCTGGTTTTGATGATGGAGGAAATGATCGGCAGGCGCATCCTGGTTCCGGAATATCCTCAGCTTACCGGAGCGCTGGGAGCTGCCTTGTATGCAATGGAGAAGAACTAAATAAGATGCTCCCGTAAAAAGTTGAAACTCCGACGGCAAAGTAAAAAGTTCAAGTTCAAGGCGTCGCAAATCCCCTGTGATGAGGCGTACTTATCGTACGCCGGAATCACAACGGGATGAAGCGCAACGAAGAAATCGGACTTTTTACGAAGCCGTCAAATATGTTAACTTCGAAAGGTGACAGACATGGCTGAAGAAAAAAAAGTTGTTCGAAAGAAAATTGAAGCGACGGTTCAGATGAATCGCTATATGTCGGATTATTTTTACGAGCTGAATGAGGCGGATAAGACCCGCAACCGGAAGATCGCCTGGTGCACCAGCGTGGGGCCTGCCGAGATACTGAGAGCCATGGGGTTTCTGGTGCATTTCCCTGAAAATCACGGCGCCATGCTGGGTGCTACCCGAATGTCAACAGATATGATACCGATTGCCAATGCCAGCGGATATTCACCGGAGATCTGCTCCTATCTGACGGCCGATGTCGGCGCCTATATGAAAGGCGTTACCCCGCTTTCAAGGGCCTATCCGGGAATTGACAGGGTTCCCAGGCCAGATGTGCTGGTCTATAACACCAATCAATGCCGGGATGTTCAGGACTGGTTCGCCTGGTACGCTGCCGAATTCAAGGTGCCGATGCTGGGAATTCACACGCACCGGGGCGTCAAGGATGTCGGCGATGCGCATGTTGCCTCGATTGCCAGCCAGATGAAAGCCCTGATTCCCCAGCTTGAAGCCATTTCCGGAAATAAATTCGACATGGACAAGCTCCGTCATGTCCTGGCGCTTTCCAAAGAATGTTCCACGCTATGGAAAAAAGTCCTGGATACGGCTTCAGCCAAGCCCTCGCCAATCACTTTTTTCGACGGCACCATTCACATGGGGCCGGCTGTCGTGCTTCGGGGCACACAGACGGCTGTGGACTATTACAATCTTCTGCTGGCGGAGCTGGAAACCCGGATACAGAACAAGGTGGCGGCGGTTGAAGGCGAACGCTTCCGGCTGTACTGGGACGGCATGCCCATGTGGGGAAGGCTTCGGGACCATTCCGATCTGTTTGCCGGCGCCGGCGTGAGTGTTCTGGCTTCAACCTACTGCAACAGCTGGATTTTTTCAGCCTTTGACCCCGAAGATCCCTTTAACAGCATGGCCAGGGCCTATACCGAACTTTTCATCGTTCGCGCCGATGACGCCAAGGAAGCCTATATCCGGCGCATGATCGAATTTTTCAAGGTGGACGGCATCATCTATCACGATGCCAAAACCTGTCCCAACAATTCCAACTGCCGTTATGGCATGCCTCAGCGGCTGGAAGCGCTGACCGGCGTTCCCAGCCTGACCATCAACGGGGACTTGAACGATCTTCGGCTGGTTTCCGATGAACAGACCAAAACCAATGTTGAGGCCTTTATCGAACAACTCGAGGAGAAATAATATGCTTGAAGCCTTATTCAGACCCAAATCGGTTGCCGTGATTGGCGCATCCGCCAAAGAACTGTCGATTGGAAACCGGATCATCAAAAACCTGATCGATTTCGGATATACCGGCGCCATCTATCCCATCAATCCCAAGGCCGATGAAATCCGGGGCATCAAGGCATATCCGTCCATATTTGACGTCCCTGGGGAAATCGATCTGGCCCATATGGTGATCGCCGGAAAATTTGTACCCAATGCGGTGGAGGACTGCGGAAAAAAAGGGATTAAGGCCATCATTATCAATTCCGCCGGATTTACCGAAATCGGTCCGGAAGGCGCGGCTCTTCAGAAAGATTTTCTGGAGCGAGCCAAAAAATACGGCATTCGAATTCTTGGGCCCAACTGCCAGGGCATTATCAATACGGACCCGGCGCTGAAGGCCTACTGCAATTTTACCTTTACCAAGCCGGAGCCTGGATTCATTTCGATTGTGGCCCAGAGCGGCGGCGTCGGCGAACTGATTCATCAGGGCTTTTCGCAAATGGGCATCGGAACACGGATTTATGCCTCCAATGGCAATGCCAGCGATGTATCCATTACGGAAATTCTGGAGTATTTCGGCAGCGACGAGGGAACCCGGGTAATTGCGCTGTACGTGGAGAGCCTGTCCGATCCCAAGCGCTTCATGGATGTGGCCAAAAAAGTGGCAGCCAAAAAAACCATATTGGCCATGAAGGCCGGAAGAACCGCCGAAGGCGCCAAAGCATCATCGTCTCATACCGGCGGGCTGGCCAAAACAGATATCGCCATCGAGCTGATTTTTGAAAAACTGGGCATCCTGACATTCCGGGATGAGGGAGAGTTGTGCCAGGCGGCTGCGGCGTTTGCCGCGCAGCCCATTCCTGCGGGGAACCGGGTGGGGATCATTACCAATACAGGCGGGCCTGCGGTGATTGCAACCGATGTTCTCGTGGATGCGGGGATGCAGATCCCCACGTTGTCGGAAAATGCAATGCTGGAGTTGAAAGGAAAACTCTTTGCGGAAGCCGCATTCAGCAATCCTGTAGATGTATTGGCCACTGCCGATGCCGGCCATTTTCGGGCTGCAATGGATGTCATGATGGCGGAAGATCAGATCGACAGCCTCTATATCAATTTCGTCACCCCGTTTTTTGTGGACACGGAAAAAATCGCCCATCAGATCGCCGACGTGAACAAACAGCGGAAAAAGCCCATCGTCTGCAATCTCATGACAGATCCCCGGCAATGGATGGGGACTGTGGATATTCTGAAATCCGGCGGCGTTCCCTGCTATAGCTTTCCCAGTACTGCAGCGCGGGCGCTGGCGGCTTTAAGCCGGTACGGCGCATTGCGATCGAGAAACATCGGTGAAGTAAAACGGTTCTCCGATGTGAATTCCTCCCGTGTGGAGGGGATTCTGAAAAATGCTGCCGATTCGGGTCGCGATATGTTGTCAGCCGGTGAGGTGTATCCGATACTGGATGCCTACCGGATCCCCTGCGCGGCATGGAAAATGGCGAATACGGTCGTTGAAGCCGAGGCGGCGGCAGATGCCATCGGGTATCCGGTTGTGATCAAGGCCGATGCCGCATCGATCATTCACAAAAGCGATGTCGGGGGCGTTGCCGTCAATCTGCGGACCCGGGAGGCGGTACGGGAGGCTGCTTCAAACATGTCGGCCAAAATCGGCTCATCCGATCTGAAGTTTTTGGTTCAGAAATATCAGCCGGGCGGCAGAGAAGTGATTATCGGGGCCAAGGCTGAAAAAGGACTTGGGCACCTGATCATGTTCGGGCTGGGGGGGATCTATGTTGAAATCCTAAAAGACGTCACATTTAAAATTACGCCGGTTACCGAGGTCGAGGCCGGCGAGATGATCGCATCGCTTAAAACCGCCGCGCTGCTGCAAGGTGTCAGGGGCGAAGCGGGTATAGATCGGCCGGGTGTGATCGACGTGATCCTGCGCCTGTCTCAACTGGTTACCGATTTTCCCCGGATTCAGGAAATAGACCTGAACCCGGTCATGGCCTTTTCGGACCGGATTATTGCGGTTGATGCACGCATAAGCATTTAAACGGAGATGTACTGTTATGGCCCACTGGATGAATCTTGGCCAGATGCTGAAAATAAACGCAAGACATTTTCCTGCAACGACGGCATTAAAAGACAGGGAAAGAAGCTTCACTTATCCCGAAACAAACAGCAGGGTGAACCGCCTCTCCCACAGCCTTCTCGGCATCGGACTTAAAAAAGGAGACAAGGTAGCGGTTCTTCTTGAAAACTGCATAGAAATAATCGAAATCTACCTTGCTGTTGCAAAAACAGGAATTATCATCGTTCCAATGAACTTCCGCCTTGTTGGAAAGGATATAGATTATATAGTCAACAATTCCGACGCAAAAGCCCTCATCGTCGATAATGAATTCGCTCCTGTCATAGATGAAATAAAACCCGGCCTTGTGAACATCTCCGAAGAAAGATACATCGTTGTGGGACAGGAACGGTCCGGCTACAGGGAATATGAAAATTTCATCAAAGACTCTTCTGAAAGCGAGCCCGACGCGCAGGTTCTCCCCGGAGACACATGGATTTTGATCTACACGTCAGGCACTACCGGAAAACCCAAAGGCGCTATCCGCTCCCATGAATCGCACCTTTCTTTCTATTTCATAAATGCCGTAGATTTCGGATTCAGTCCCCATGATATATGCCTCAATGTAATGCCGCTGTGTCATATAAATTCAACCTTTTTCACCTTTACATTTCTGTATATCGGAGGCACCGTCTACGTGCACCCTGCCCGCTCCTTCAAAGCCGAGGAGATTCTGGGAATCATAGAGAAAGAAGAAATCACATTCATCTCCCTTATCCCTACACATTACAATCTGATATTGAATGTGCCCCCCGAGGCAAGAACGTATACTGTAAGCTCAATCAAAAAGCTCCTCTGCTCTTCCGCCCCGGTCAGAAAAAGCATGAAGCTTGCCATAATGGATTTTTTCCCGGGCGTTGAGCTGTATGAAGGTTACGGCTCAACTGAAGCCGGAATAGTAACCGTTTTAAAACCCGAAGACCAGCTCCGGAAACTCGGCTCCATTGGTTATGAGTCTATCGGAACCGATTTTATCAAAATCATCGATATGGAAGGAAAAGAGGCCGGAGTCGGGGAAGTCGGGGAGCTCTATTCGAGGGGCCCCATGCTCTTTGACGGGTACTATAAACTGCCTGAAAAAACCGCAGCTTCTTTTAAGGGCGATTGGTTTTCCGCAGGGGATATGGCTAAAAAAGACGAGGACGGTTTTTACCAGATTGTTGACCGGAAAGACAACATGATAATAACCGGCGGCGAGCACGTATATCCGAGCGAGGTCGAGGAAGTTATAGGCGGTCACCCTTGTGTATTCGACACGGCCGTAATAAGCGTGCCGGATGACAAATGGGGCGAAAAGGTTGTTGCCATTGTCATTCCAAAAGCCGACATCGATGAAAAAACCCTGATTGACTACTGCAAGGATAAGCTTGCAAGCTTCAAGCGCCCGAAACAGATACTTTTCATAAAACCTGACGAAATGCCGAGAACACCGACGGGTAAAATCCTGCACCGGGTTCTCAGGGAAAAATATTCCTGATACCGGACAACCACATTATATAAAACGGAGGTTTGAAAAATGTTGACCAAAGCTTACATCCCCTACAAGGGCTACTACAGCACTCCTTTCAGCAGATGGCAGGGAAGTTTCGCAAATGAGCATGCCATTATTTTTGCCGCAAACACCGCCAAAAGATGGTTAGCGCAGAAAAAGTGGGATCCGGCCATGTTCGATTATCTCTTCCTCGGGATAACGATCGGCCAGCCCCAGTGGTTTTATGGAAGCCCGTGGGCGGCGGCGCTGATCGGCGCAGCAGGAATTCCCGGGGTATTGCTGAGCCAGGCATGTACGACATCGACCACATGCATCTTCCAGGCGGCAGTCGGAATAGAAACAGGGTTCTATAAAAATGCATACTGCCTCATGACCGACAAGTGCTCAAACGGCCCGCATACGGTCTGGCCCAACCCGAACGGTCCCGGAGGCGAGGTGCTCTCCGAAAACTGGATGATGGACAATTTCGGCAGGGATCCGTGGGCGAAAGGCGCAATGATCCAGACAGCCGAGAATGTCGCAAAAGAAGCCGGAATCACAAGAGAAGAGTGCGATGCCGTCGGACTCAGGCGGTATGAGCAGTATATGGACTCTTCTGCAAACGACAAGGCTTTCAAGAAGCGTTACATGTTTCCGGCGGAAGTCAGTCTTTCAAAGAAAAAAACGATAATCGTGGAAGACGATGAAGGAATAACCTCCTGCACAAAAGAGGGTCTTGCTGCTTTAAAAACGGTTCTTCCGGATGGAACACACACGTTCGGCACACAAACCCATCCTGCCGACGGAAACTGCTCGGTAGTCGTTACAACAAGGGAGAAGGCAAAAGAGCTGAGCGGCGATCCCAAAATTGAAGTCAGAATAGTCTCCTACGGATATGCCAGGGCCAAGAAGGGTTTCATGGCCATGGCTGTCGTGCCTGCCGTAAAAATGGCTCTTGAAAATGCCGGTATTACAATAAAAGAGGTCAAGGCAATAAAGACCCACAATCCTTTCGTTGCAAACGACATTTATCTTTCACGGGAGATGAATGTTGACATAAACAGTTTCAACAATTACGGAAGCTCGCTTATCTATGGACATCCGCAGGCTCCAACGGCAGGCCGATGCATAATTGAAGGAATAGAAGAAGTGGCAATGCTGGGAGGCGGTTATCTGCTGTGGGGAGGATGTGCGGCAGGCGACACGGCGGCAGGGCTTGTTTTAAAGATAGGATAAATAAAGTTAAAGAAGGGGGCGAGGGGTCAAGGAGTCGAGGGGGCGAGGGGGGAATTATATCTTATCGCCGGTCGGATAGGTTTCCCGATTATGGCCCATGACCCTGGCCGTCCTCGGGTGGGGCCAGGTAATTCTCCACTCAATTCCGCATCCGGGGCATTTTGCCTTATCCGCCCCCTTTCTGGGCCAAAACCGCATAAAACATGCAAGGCAGCTTACTTCTCCGTACCGCGATCCTTCCATGATTTTGTTTATCTTCATGATACCCCCTCCCTTGTTCAATATGATGAACATATTCCATGTTTCCCTTTTGTCAACAAATAATCATAGACAGTATGAGCCAATTGCAAAAGTCCCTCTCCCCTCCCTTGACGGGAGGGGATTAAGGGGAGGGTGAAGGAATAACTCATTGATAACTCTAATCTTTTACCCCTCACCCTAACCCTCTCCCGCCAGTGGAGAGGGGATTTTCGAGAGTTTTGCAATTGGCTCTTCTATTTAAACAATTTCAGCTTTCTTATGATCACAATATAGCTAACTATCTGATAATAAATTATATTCCAAATAAATAATAATTGACCGGCAAAATGCCGTATGGTAATCCAAATTCCAACCAACATTCTGAATCACATTCAGAATAAACTCTTTTCAGTTTCAAATTTTTTATAGTTTGATGTCTTAAAGAAGCATTTGTTTTTTTCCGGGTTAACTGAAGGTGAGAGCCTTCAGGCGCATGGCTTGAGGCACAAAACGTAAGGCGGGTAAAAACGGTAAGCAGATCAACACAGCGTGAGCGGAATATTATGGAGGAATTGGGGATTAACCCTGAAAAGAGTAGAAACGCATAATTTCATGGGCGTCCTCGCAGTGCCCCACAGTGCCCTGATCGAATTCTATTACCGGAAGCACGACCGGGACAAGGTCCTGCGCTATTTCAAGGAGATGGAGGCGGCGGAAGACGATTTTGATATTGAATTTTACGGCTCTGAGCTGACCAATGATCAGATCGAACAGTTATTGGGGCCACTGGTAAAGCGCAACAAGGTTGATAATCTGGTGAGCAGTTGAAATATTGAATCATACATCTGCTCAATACAAAACTCATGAAAACCCTGATCATCATAAAGAGGGAGCAATAATGATCATATTTCTGCTGGCCATGCTCTTCATCATTCTGAATATTCTGGATATAACCACCACCAGAAGAGTTTTGAGAAACGGCGGTTATGAAGCGAATCCAATAGCCAGGCTGTTGATGAGATTCCATCTGTTTTTACCGGCCAAGATTATCATGGTCTTGTTGATCCTGATGATCATGATCTTGGCGGAGGAAGAGTCAGGGATAAAGACCGGAATTATCTGTTGTGGAATCTATGATTTTATAGTATGGAATAGCTATCGTACAATTAGATTACAGGCACAGGATTAAACTGGAGCGCCCATGCAGCCCCACGAAAAGCAGGCAGGGATTCATGAGTGAGAAAACGATCCAATACTGGATAGATATCTCTGAATATGATTTGCAGGTCGCCAAATCACTTCTCGATAAAGGTCATTATCTTTACGTTGGCCTCATGTGCCATCAAGCTGCTGAGAAAATGCTCAAAGCCCTGTATGTAAAACAGACTTCAGCCGTGCCGCCGTATATTCACAAATTGGACAGGTTGGTTGATCTTGTGGGTTTGAAGGTGGCCATGTCCAAAGAGCGTAACGATTTCATTGATGAATTGACGCCCCTCAACATTCAGACTCGTTATCCGGCATACAGGGAGGCAATTTATAGTCTGATTGACAAAGAAAAAGCGGCGCAAATCATCGAAAAAACGGAGGAGCTTCTACCGTGGCTAAAAGCGCAGATTCTGTAGAGAAGAAATTGAAAGATTTTGTCGCCCTCATGAGGGAAAGATACAACATTTACGCTGTTGTCCTTTATGGATCCTATGCGGAAGGCCGGGCAAACGATGATAGCGACATTGATGTTGCCGTTTTTTCTGACGATTTTGGAAAGGACCCCTATGAAGAGATGACGGCGCTTTTCCGTCTCCGGCGACAGATCGATACCGACATCGAACCGTTACCGTTCAGCCGGGACGCCTATTTCAGCAACGACGCTACCGAATTTGTCAACGAAATTGTCCGGAAAGGCAAGGTCATTTACCAGGAGAACCGCCCGCTTTAAGGGCATATCAGGGACGTCCATAAGTAAGTAATTAACTTGACAGGCAACAGCTTTTATGTTAGCAGGATCACATGCCGAGATTAGCCCGCCTTGACGCTCCGGGTGTTTTGCATCACATCATCATC
>JAUYEO010000198.1 GCA_030689795.1 Desulfobacterales bacterium
CGGAATACCTCAGGTTAGCGGAGGTGACGGAAAGATTTCCAGCCGTGCCGCGAATCGCTCTCACGGCAACTGCCGATTCAATTACACGTAAGGACATCGTTGAAAAACTGGATCTGGCAGATGCGTCACAGTTTGTCTCAAGTTTTGACAGGCCCAACATTAACTACCAGGTCAAACTGAAAGTCAACGGGAAGAAACAGCTGCTCGAATTTATCCGGAACGATCACTTTTCAGAAGCCGGCATCGTTTACACCCGTACCCGGAAGCGGGCGGATGAAACGGCCTGGTGGCTTCAGGAGAAAGGAGTGAACGCACTGCCATACCATGCCGGCATGGATGCACAGACCCGGCAGTCCCATCAGCGCCGGTTTCTCAGGGAAGACGATATTGTCGTGGTCGCAACCATCGCGTTCGGTATGGGTATTGACAAGCCCGATGTTCGTTTCGTTGCGCACCTGGATCTGCCTTCAAGCATGGAGGCTTACTATCAGGAAACCGGGAGAGCAGGCAGGGATGGACATCCTGCGGAGGCATGGATGGTCTATTCCCTGGCAGATGTCGTGGCCATGCGGCGGCTTCTGGAAACTTCAGACGGGGATGCGGCGTTCAAGCGTATCCAGCAGCAGAAACTGGAGGTGCTGCTCGGTTATTGTGAATCAGCGGCATGCCGACGCCAGGCCCTGCTCGGATATTTTGGAGAGGCATACCCGGATGTCTGCGGTAATTGTGATACCTGCCGTCAGGAGATAGAAACCTGGGATGGCTCCATAGCGGCCCAGAAGGCCCTGTCGTGTGTCTACCGAACCGGACAGCGTTTTGGAGCAGCACACCTGACGGATGTACTGATCGGAAACCGGACCGAACGTGTTTTGCAGTTGAAACACGATCGGCTCAAAACATTCGGGGTCGGAGATGATTTGCCCCAGGCAGAATGGCTTTCCGTGTTTCGCCAGCTTTTGGCCGGCGGTTTCCTGACAGTGGAGATCGGGAAAATATCCGGTTTCCGCCTTACTGAAAAGAGCCGGCCGGTGCTCAAAGGAACGCAGCAGGTGCAGCTTCGAAAAGACCCTCATCCGGTTAAGTCGAAAAAATCCGTCAAGCCTTCTTCCCGTAAGGATTTGGCTTGCGAAGATGAGGACGTGAAGCAGCTCTTTGAAAAACTTCGGCTTCTGCGACTTGAGATTGCCAGACAACTTGAACTGCCGCCGTATGTAGTATTCCACGATAAGACTCTGAAGGAGATGGCAATTCTCAAGCCGGCGAGTCGGACGGCGATGCTTCAAGTGACAGGTGTAGGGGAACAAAAGTTCCAGAGATATGGCGATCGTTTTCTCGATGCCATCAAAAACAAATAACCCTTTTCATTCGGAAGGGAAAAGGATGTTCATAGTGCGTAAATGCCGAAAAAAAGTTTCTGAAATCAAATATTTTCAGATAACAACAGCAAATGGCCGGTATTATGAACGATAAAAGGATTAGAAAAAATGACTTTGATTTCAACACTTGAAATATTTTCAGATTATATCTGACCCTGGTGTTATTTCATTACCGGGCGTATTGAACAGTTGAAAAGAGAATATGAAATAGCCATCCGGTGGCGGGCTTTTCCTCTTCATCCTGATACACCGGAAGAGGGCCTTCTGCTTGAGCAGTTGTTTGCCGATTATCCGATAGATGTCAAGAAAATGATGAGCAAGTTGCATAAAACAGCGAATGATCTGGGACTGCCTTTCGGAGAACGGGAAAGAACCTATAACAGCCGTAAGTCGCAGGAATTGGGACTATGGGCTGAATCAAAAAATAAGGGAGATAAATTCCATAAGGCGGTATTCAGAGCCTACTTTGCAGACGGGAAGAATATCGCAAAAGTACCGGTAGTACAGGATTTCCAAGCCTTAAAAATTTCTTGCGAAAGGCCAAAGCCCATTACCCCTGCCAAACCCTTTAATCAGATGTTATGCTCTCCATGCTTCGTTTACGGATGAACACTAACTTGCGTGTTACACGATGCCATTCTCACTCAGTTTCCGGTTTTCCAGTATCCGTCCCGGATTAAATATCGACAAATCGAGGGCGTGGGATTGTTTGGTAATCAATTCGGAGATGTAACGCCCCACCGCAGGCGCCTGCTGAAGTCCGTGCCCGGAAAAACCGTTGGCCAGAAACAGTCCTTCAAGTTCCGGCCATTCACCGAGAATGGCATTCCCGTCCAGGGTGTTCATTGCATAGAGGCCGGCCCATCCACGGATCAACCGCAGAGATTCAAAAACAGGAACAAACTCGGCCAGCTCCGGCCATAAAACCTCGTAAAATCTTTTATCGTCCCATGAAAAGGAAAAACCCACGGGGTCCTCAGGCATCGACTTTCCCAAAAGGATTAAGCCGCCGGTTTCCGTGCGAAAATACATCCCGGAAGGCAAAACAGTCAATGGCAGAGGCCCGTCCGGCTTGACCTTTGTATCCAGCACAAACACCTGGCGTTTGACCGGCTGAACCGGCAGTAATACTCCGACGGTTCCGGCAATCCCGGCGCACCAGGCGCCTGCGCAATTAACGACGTTATTGGCGCCGATATCTTCTCCGGTATTAAGGCGTACACCCGTAATACGCTTGCCGGTTTTAGTGATTTCAGACACTTCGGCATGTACGAATTCCGCGCCCATGGAGATGGCTTTGGCCCGATACCCCATCAGGACTCCGTATGCATCAAAATGTCCGTCTTTAGGGCCAAATGTTGCTCCTAAATATCCTTCGGGATTGTAGAGAGGAAAACGCCTGCTGACCTGTTCGGATGTCCACCATTCTATATCGCAACCCAAATCCTGCTGCATTTTTAATGCATTCTCTGCCGGAATCCGGCCTTCCGCGTTAACCATAAAGAGGTTGCCTTCCCGGCGATAACCAATCGAAGGTTTGCGGTCATTGACAGCCATTTCCTGTTCAAAATTTTCAAGAACTTGAAACGCATATTGGGATATCTGGACATTCGGCCGGAAGCTGAACTGAATCCGGGCGTTGGACATGGACAGGGTAGTGGATGCGCGACTGTAGGATGGATCCATTTCAATCACGGCTGTCTGAAGATCCGGTGCTGTTCGCTTCAGGTAGTAGGCTGTGGCGCTGCCCATAATGCCTCCGCCGATAATGACAACATCATATATTTTGCGTTTCATGTAAACTCCTGATCAACGGCAGTCATTTTTCTCCTTAATTATTGATGGACTCGTAAAATCTGTTTCCCAAAAATCTCAAATCCGTTCGCGTATGACTTTTTACGAGCCCATTAATATTGCCTCATGAATCAACATTATAATAAATATGTTGTTACCTCAATCTAAATATTTCCGACAAACCACTGAAAACTCATAGGTAAAAGTATTGACAGATTAAGGGGCGTTTGTTACAGAATTAAAACTCCGTCCTTATATCAGATAAGGTATACTGGTCTTGCTGTTTTTTGATCAAACATCATTAACCTTAAACGCCTAAGGAGAAAATCATGAAAATGAAAGCAGGTTTGATCGGGACTTTAAGTATTGTCCTTTTACTTGGTTTGGTTTTTTCAGCTCAGGCCGCTTCTGTCGCGGGAGTAACCGATACCGAAGTGGTGATCGGCATGTCCACACCCCTCTCAGGACCTGCCGCCCTCTGGGGCGTAACCGCCCAGGGAGCCAAGGCCTGGGCCGATTATGTCAACGACAAAGGAGGCGTTAACGGACGCAAGATTAAAGTTATCTTAAAGGATGACGGCTATAATCCTGCCCGGGCCATGGCGAACCTTACAGAAATGAAAGGCCAGGTCTTTGCCGTTTGCGCCCTTTTAGGCACTGCTATTGCCAACGCCTCCAAGGACTTCTTCGCTGAAAATAAAATCCCCCTCATCACGGTCTATGCGGATGTCAGGATATGGGCCAACTACCCTAAAGACAAACTGAAATATATATTTGTCAGCTATCCTGATTATGAAAACGAGGCTGAATTTCTAGCCACCTATGCCGTGAAAAATGTTGGGGCCAAGAAAGTAGCCCTCTTTTACCAGAATGACGACTACGGAAAAATGGCCATGGAGGGGGTGAAAATAGGCCTCTCCAAACTTCCCGGAAAACCTGAATTAGCAGGGGCCGTCCCTTATGAAGTCACAGAAAGAGCGCTGGCGACACACGCCCAGAAATTAAGAGAAACCGGCGCCGACACCGTTCTGCTTTACCCGACCATGACCCATGGGGCACTCATTTTAAAGGAAATGGCCAAGATCGGATATCGCCCCAAAGTAGTGGCCTGTTTTACACTTGGTGACCCCATCATGTATGGCCTGGCCGGCGCTGATGTCTGGGAAGGGGTCTATCCTGCTGCCCCTGCTAACTCGGGTATCCCCGGCGATCCAGCTGCAGATCGGATCATTGAAATCATGAAAAAATACGACCCCGGAATAGCCGGAAAGGAATACCTTGCCCTTTTCGGAGCCGTCTCCATGATGCATCTGGTCAAGGGATTGGAAAATGCCGGAAAGGATCTTACCCCGGAGTCCCTTGTCAAAGGAATGGAGATGATTAAAAACTGGAAACCCGAAGGAATCGGGGCACCGGTGACATATGCTCCGGACCGACACCATGGCGTCAACGGCTCCAGGATGATGAAGGCGGAGAAAGGGATGCATGTTCCTGTTTCGGACTACACTATCTATAAACCGTTATTCTAAATGAAATTCAGGGCTCAAGGGGTCAAGGGGGCGAGGGTTTCAGGAAAAAATCCTTATTCCGAAAATTCTCGAATCCTTGAATCCTTGAACCTTTGAACCCTTTTTCTGATGTCTCTCTTAGAAATAAAAGACCTAACCATAAGCTTCGGCGGTATCATGGCCTTAAGCAGGGTGAACCTTTCCGTGACGGAAAAGTCCATCATGGGGATCATAGGCCCAAACGGTTCGGGTAAAACCACCCTTTTTAATTGCCTGACCGGCATCTATCATCCCGATCGGGGAGATGTTCTTTTTCAGGGAAAAAGTATTCGAGATCTCTCCCCGGATCGTATCGCAGCCTGTGGCATTGCCCGCACCTTCCAGAACCTGCGGCTGTTCATGAATATGAGCACACTGGACAATCTGTTGCTGGGGCGCCATCTGCGTTTCAATAAAAATCCTCTGTATCCTCTCTTCCGAATCCGCAAAGAAGAGATCCGCCATCGGGAATGGGTGGAAGGGATTATCGATTTCCTGGATCTCCAGGCTTACCGGAGCGCCCGGGTATCCGACTGTCCCTACGGTGTGCAGAAGCGGGTGGAACTGGGCCGGGCCCTGGCCCTGGAACCCAAACTGCTCCTGCTCGACGAGCCCATCTCCGGGCTAACGGCGGAAGAAAAGGAAGAATCAGCTTACCTGATAACCGAAATCCGGGGCCGGTTTAATATGACTATTCTACTGGTGGAGCATGACTTGCGGATTGCCTCCCGTTTATCCGATACCATGGTTGCCCTTTACTACGGGGAAAAACTGGCCGAGGGGACTCCTGCAGAGGTCAAGCGCAACCCCGAAGTCATCCGGGCCTACCTGGGAGATGATTGATGGCCTTTCTCCAGATCGCCAATATCGAGACCCTTTATTTCGACCGGATCTACGCCCTTCATGGTCTGACCCTGGAAATCAAAGAAAAGGAAATCTTCGCCGTCCTGGGCCCGAATGGCGCCGGAAAGACCACCCTGCTCAAGACGATAGCCGGCCTGCTCAAAGACCAGCCCAAGAAAGGAAGCATTGAATTTGACGGCCGGCGGATTCACCGGCTTCCGCCGGAAAAAGTTTCCTCCCTTGGTATCGTTTATGTGCCGGAGGACCGGGGCCTTTTCCGGGAATTGACCGTCCGGGAAAATCTGGAACTGGGTTGCTGGGGCAGGCACGACAAAGGCATCAAAGACGACCTTGATTTTATTTACAGCCTTTTCCCCATCCTTAAGGAACGCACCCACCAGCAAGCGGAAACCCTGTCCGGCGGTGAACAGCAAATGCTGGCCATTGCCCGGGCAATCCTGCGAAAACCGCGGCTGCTGATGCTGGATGAACCATCCCTGGGCCTGGCTCCGATAGTGGCGCGAACGGTTTATGACGCCCTCGTTAAAATCAGCGGATTGGGGACCACTATTCTATTGGTCGAACAGAACGCCAAGCTGGCCTTAAAGATCGCCAATTACGGCTACATCCTCGAGGCCGGCCGGATCGTCCTCAAGGGAACCGCAGAAGAACTCAAAAAAAACGAAGACGTGCAGGAATTGTATCTGGGCATGGGCGATCAGGCCGTTTCCCCCAAGGGCTGGCGCCTTTATAAGAAACGGAGGCGATGGTAATGACCGAAGGGAACGGCAGTTTTCCGGGCCTTTTTTTCAGCCAGGTGGCGCGTTATCAGGACCGGGTGGCCCTGCGCCACAAGGATTACGGCATCTGGAAACGGATATCCTGGAAAGAATACGGAGATATGGTCCGCATCGTGGCGGCCGGGCTGATTTCTTTAGGGGTGCAGCGGGGGGATAAGATTTCCATCCTGGGGGAGAATCGCCCTGAATGGCTCTTCTGTGATCTGGGGAATATGAGTATCGGAGGCGTCTCGGTCGGAGTCTATCCGACCTCAGCCCCGGATCAGATAGCCTATGTGGTCGGTCACTCGGAGTCGAAAGTCCTGTTTATAGAAAACGAGGAGCAGGTCGATAAGGTCCTTCAGGTCCTTCCCGAACTGCAGGTGAAGGAGGTCATAGTCTGGGATCCCAAAGGCCTCTGGGGGTTTTCTCAGGAACGTATCATCTTCTTCGACGAGTTTCTCCAAAGATCCAAAGCCTACCTGGAACAAAACCCCGACTGTGTAGACCACCGTTTGGCTGAAATCCAGCCGGATGACACGGCAATGATCATATACACTTCGGGTACCACAGGACGGCCCAAGGGCGCCATGATCAGCCACAACAACATCCTGAGTATGACCGAGTCTTATATCCGGGCCAACCCGGGCTTTGAAACCGACGAAGCTTTATCCTATCTGCCCCTGGCCCATATTTACGAGAACCTGATCTCCCTTTTTCAGGCCATCAGGACCGGGGGCACGGTCAACTTTGTGGAAAGCATGGATACCCTGCCCCACAACCTGAAGGAAATCTCCCCCACCATCTTTGCCAGCGTACCGCGGATCTGGGAAAAATTTGCTTCCATGATCGCCATCCGTATGGCCGATTCCACCCCCTCTAAAAAGCTGCTTTATAAAATCAGCATCGGCGTGGGCCTGAAGTATGTCCGAACTTCCGGGAACTCCAGGGAACGTTTCTGGTGGAGCCTGCTTTACTGGCCTCTTTACGGACTGGTGCTCTACCACTTAAAAAAGCAACTGGGATTGGAGCGGGTCCGGGTGGCCATCTGCGGGGCCGCCCCGGCTTCTCCTGAACTCTTTCAGTTTTACAATGCCATAGGGGTTCCTCTCAGGGAAGGGTACGGACAGACCGAATCCACCGGGGTCATCGCTGTCCAGCGTCTGGAGCGACCCCGCTGGGGCTATGTGGGGGAGGTAGTGCCGGGTGTTGAAGTCAGGATAGCAGAGGACGGAGAGATCCTGGCCAGGGGGGCTAACGTTTTCAAGGGGTATTTCAAAAACCCGGAACTGACGGCGGAAACCGTGAAGGACGGGTGGCTCTATACCGGAGATGTGGGCGCCCTCGAGGATGGATTTCTCAAGATCATGGACCGCAAGAAAGATATCATCATTACGGCCGGGGGCAAAAACATCACCCCGGCTTTTATTGAGAACAAGCTCAAGTTCAGTTCATATATCCAGGACGCCGTGGTCATCGGGGACGGGAGAAAATTCCTGTCTGCCCTTATCCTTATTGACGAGGACAACGTCACCAAATATGCTCAGGATAACCGCATTCCCTTTACCACCTTTGAAGATCTGTCCCAGAACCCGGAAATTCGACAATTGATCGACTTGGAGGTCGTCAAGGTCAACAAAACCCTTTCCCAGGTGGAGTCGATTAAAAAATTTGCCCTGCTTCCCCGGCGTTTTTACGAGGAAGACGGCGATGTCACTCCCACCAAAAAAGTGAAAAGGCGTTTTCTGGAGAAACGGTATGCCGATTTGATTGAGTCGTTTTATAAGGAAGGAAGAGGGTAAACAGATGGATTTAATAGAGAGCTATAAAGAAGAGCTGCGACTGGTCCGCAAGTTCTGGACGGGGTTCTGGATCATCCTGCTGCTGTTCGCCCTGATCCTCCTGCCCTGGTACGGCAAAGAGCACTGGGTTTACATCCTGACCCTGATTTTTATCTTTTCCATCGGCGTCCAGGGACAGAACCTGCTCATCGGCTATACAGGCCAGATATCCTTCGGCCAGGCCGGTTTTCTGGCTCTGGGAGCCTTTACCTTCGGGCATTTAGTGCGCATGGGGGCGCCTGTTCTAATTTCTCTGCTCTGCGCCGGTCTTGTAGCCGCCCTTTTCGGCCTGCTGGTGGGTTTCCCTTCTCTTCGCCTTAAAGGGCCTTATCTGGCCATTGCCACTTTGGGTTTTGGCATTGCGGTGTATCAGGTCTTTGTGAATTCGGAAATACTTTCGGGAGGCCGGATGGGCCTGACCGTTCAGAAGCTCCCCGCCCTTTTCGGGTTGAGCCAGGTGAACACCTATTATTATTTTAATTTGCTTCTGGCCACACTTTTTACCCTGGTCTCCTATAACCTGATTTCTTCTTTTCTGGGCCGGGCCTTCATTGCCATTCGCGACAACGACATCTCGGCCGAAGCCATGGGGGTAAACCTCACCATTTACAAACTGCTGGCTTTCGCAATAAGTTCTTTCTATACCGGGATTCAGGGAGGTCTTTATGCCTTGCTCCTGGGTTACCTGGAACCCAACATGTTTACCTTCCTGGAAACGATCAGCCTTTTTGTGGCGGTCATCGTCGGCGGGCTTGCCTCGGTGGAGGGATCCATTTTAGGCGCCGCCTTTGTCATCCTGGTCCCTCAGGTTTTCAGCAATGCCAAACATCTGGTTCCGGTAGTCTTTGGCGTAGCCATAATCCTGATCCTCATATTTGAACCCCTGGGACTCTCCGGAAGGTGGCTGAAAATCCGGCTGTATCTGAGAATGTGGCCGTTTCGATAACACCACGCTAAGCCGTTGTAATAAAATAGCTGTAACATTGAAATGCCGTGACCGGCATAAGGAGCCGTAACGAAATGGTAAGGAATGTAATGGTTATTTCGTAACGGCTCCTAAAAGCGCAAAGAGGAAAGTGCTTAAGCGTGATAAACCATAACCTGCAACCCGCAGCTTGTAACCTGTAACAGGTGATTTTTATGAGTCAATTTCTGCAATACGTTGTTTCCGGTTTATCCATCGGGGCCTTATATGCCCTGGTGGCCCTGGGGCTGGTCCTCATTTATCGCTCCACCCGTATCCTGAATTTCGGGCACGGGGACGTTGCTACGGTCGGCACCTTTTTCGCTTTCACCTTGTTAAGTCATAACTATGCCTGGACCATAGCCTTCCCGCTGGCCCTGATCCTCGGCGCGGTCCTGGCCATGGTTTTCTATTTTGTCGTCCTGATCCCGGCCCAGCGGCGCAATGCAACCCAGCTCGGCCAGATAATCCTCACCGTTGGCCTGAGCCTGATCTTCCAGGGGCTGGTTTCCCATTTTTGGGGCACCGAACCGCAGTCCTTCCCCTTTCCCCTTTCCGATACCAGGACATGGAAGGTCTACCAAGACGTGGTCATCAGTGAACTCAGCCTGGGGGCGCTGGTCATAGGCCTCATCGTAAGCCTTTTTCTATTCCTCCTGGTTCAGAAAACCCGACTGGGACTGGCCATGCGGGCTACCTCGGAAAACCTCCCGGCGGCCCAGACACTGGGTATCCCCACCCGCCGGGTCCTTTCACTTTCCTGGGGCCTGGCCGCTTTCTTAGGCGTACTGGCCGGGATCTTCCTGGCTCCGGCCCTCCTGCTCGATCCCTTCTTTATGCTCGAACCCTTTCTTAAAGGGTTTGCGGCCGCCGTTCTGGGAGGCCTGAACAGCCTTCCCGGGGCAATAGTGGGAGGTCTTATTTTGGGGGTGGCTGAGAGTTTAGCCGGTGGCTATGTTACCGTGGCCTTTAAAAACACCCTGGCCTTTGTGGTGATCATTGTCGTACTGCTCATCCGCCCGGAAGGCCTCCTGGGTAAAGAATTCATTGAACGGGTTTAATCGGTAATAGTGCCGCCGAAATAGCATATTTATCCCTAACGCCGATAAACGGGACTTTTTTCAGTACCCCCTTGAGAGGTGTAAGTAAGTTTACGAGATTATTTCCTGCCACTCTTTTCAGTACCCCTTTGAGGGGTAGAAAAACTCAGGAAATAATCTCTTACTTACTAAAGCGAAACAGAGGATAACAAATATGGTACCGGATTCAGTGATTATCACCGCCAAT
>JAUYEO010000139.1 GCA_030689795.1 Desulfobacterales bacterium
TGTGATTTAGCGAAGTCATTTAAAAATCCCCAAAAAGCTCATTAAGTGAGCATATTTCGACTTTTTACGAGTCCATCAGTTTTAATTCGCTCGCTGTTTCGGTTCAATTCGTAAGATTTATTACAAAAAATATTTCTCAAATTCAAGAGATAAGGTTCTTTTCTTATAACATATTTATTAGAGGGATTTAAAAGAAATATTTTCTTAAATTTCCATTAATAAAAGATTTATTGACAGAATAGGTTCATATCTGGCAGATTTAAAGTGATTTTGTATGGTTAACTTTTTCATATAGCCTGATCCTGTTTTATTACCTTTTCATCACACACAATTATCAAGATGAGGTGATTTATGAAAGGAAAAGAAGAAAATTATTTCACGGCATTATACGAAGTGGCAAAAACCGTAAATGCTTCACTATCACCATCCCAGGTTCTTGAAAAAATCGTGTCATGTGTTGCCGGTGCAATGAAGGTGAAAGCCTGTTCGCTGAGGCTTCTTGAATCCCGCCGGAAAAAGCTTTTAATGGGAGCACAGTTCGGCCTGTCGGACGGTTATATCCGAAAAGGGCCTATTCTTGTTGAAGAAAGCGGCCTTGATAAGAAAGCGCTTAAAGGCAAAACCATCTGGCTTAAAAACGCCCAGACAGGCAAGGATTTCCAGTATAAAGACAAGGCAAAGGCGGAAGGGATCAAGTCGGTGCTTGTAGTCCCGCTGATGGTGGAAAAAAAGGCTGTTGGAGTCCTGCGCGTTTATACTAAAGAAGAAAGAAAATTCGATGCCGACGAAATTAAGTTCCTGGAGGCTGTCGGAAATTTAAGCGCTATTGCCCTTGAAAAAGCAAGGCTTCACCAGGCCCTTCGCAAGGATTATGATCTGCTTGTGGCTCATAAATACCGAATAGATGATAACTGATAAATAAAAGAGGTGATATATGATTCGTGTAGGAATAAACGGATTCGGCCGGATAGGCCGCCAGGTACTTAAAGCAATTCTTGAAAGACATCCAAAAAAACTTGAGGTCGCGGCAATCAATGATCTTTTTGACGTAGAGACCAACGCTCACCTGTTTAAATACGACACAAATTACGGCCGTTTCACCGGCAGTGTCAAAGTCGCAAAAAACAGTATAATTGTTAACGGAAAAACTATCAAGAGCTTCGCATCGCGGGATCCGGCAGAAATACCCTGGGATGAAGAAGGGATAGATATTATAGTTGAAAGCACCGGACTTTTTAAAACAGGGCCGAAGGCCGCCGCTCACATTGAAGCCGGAGCAAAAAAAGTTATTATCACGGCTCCGGCCAAAGAAGAGGATCTTACGGTTGTAATGGGCGTCAACCATAAAGAATACCGACCCAAGGATCACCATATTCTTTCAAACGCCTCCTGCACCACAAACTGCCTGGCTCCTCCCGCGCTTGTAATTCACAGGGCTTTCGGTATTGAGAAGGGTTTGATGACCACCATTCACTCATATACCGCAGACCAGCGCCTCATGGACCTTGCTCACAAAGACTTAAGACGCGCCCGTGCGGCAGCAATGAACATAATTCCAACCACAACCGGCGCGGCAAAAGCAGTGGCACTTGTTATTCCTGAGCTTGCAGGACGATTCGACGGATATTCACTGAGAGTCCCGACACCGACAGTCTCGGTTGTCGATTTTGTTGCAATTCTCCAGAAAAAAACGGACACAGAAACTCTAAGGGCTGAACTAAAGAAAGCTGCCGAAACGGAGCTTAAAGGAATTATGGCCTGCGAGGAGGAGCCACTTGTATCCATAGACTTCAAGGGAGATTCAAATTCGTCGATAGTGGATATGGAATTTACATATGTGCTCGCCGGAAATATGGCAAAGGTTGTGACATGGTATGATAATGAATGGGGCTATTCCTGCAGGGTTGCCGATCTCGCGGCTTATATGGCAGATAAAGGACTGTAGGCCGACGATCAAAAATAACCGTAACATTGGAATGTCGTAAACGGCATAAGGAATTGCATAAGAACAGTTTAATCGTCGGTATAATTTCAGACACGCACGGGGCTCTTCCTCCTTCCGCAATCGATGCCCTTTCCTGCGCCGATCTGATTATTCATGCCGGAGACATAGGCAAACCGGCAATTCTTGACAATTTACAAAAAATTGCTCCTGTTTTCCCTGTAAAAGGAAATATGGATAAGGGGGAATGGACAGTCAAATTACCTGATACGGAAGTTATTAATAAAGGCGGGGTATTACTTTATGTGCTCCACGACGCGTCAAACCTTGACCTTGACCCCGCCGCGGCCGGCTTCAGCGCCGTTATTTCCGGGCACACCCACCGACCTCTTATTGAAGAACATGACGGAGTCCTTTTTATAAACCCGGGAAGCGCAGCTCAGCCGCGCAGCAATTATCCTCCGTCAGTAGTTCTTCTTAAAATTAAAGATAAAACCCTCGAGCCTCGATTCGTCAGCCTCAAATAAAAATTATTGGCCTGCTTTAAGTTTTGCCGACCGCATTGAATGTCTTTTATGAGCGGAAAGGACTGTTTTTCTGATGCGGATTGAAAGCGGAGTGACCTCAACCATTTCATCCTCGCGGATAAAATTTATTGCCCGTTCGAGCGTCAGAGGTCTGACCGGAGAAAGGAGAATATTATCGTCTTTTCCCGCCGCCCGCATGTTTGACAGCTTTTTCTCCTTGCACGGATTTACATTAATATCACCTTCCTTGTTATGCTCCCCGACGACCATCCCCTCATAAACGGCATCACCGGGAACAATCAGAAGATGCCCTCTCGGCTCAAGATTAAACAGCGCATAAGCTACGGCACCGCCCTGCCTGTCCGAAACTATTGAGCCTGTAAATCTTACCGGGAAATCGCCCCTGTATGTCTCGTAGCCCGAAAAATATGAATTCATCATGCCTGTTCCCTTGGTATCGGTAAGAAACTCATCCCTGTAGCCTATAAGAGACCTCGATGGAATGGAAAATTCAATCCTGATTCTGCCCCTCCCGTTATTTACAAGATTGGTCATCCTTCCTTTTTTCGAAGAGAGCTTTTCGGAAACAACCCCAAGAAAGTTCTCATCGCAATCTATGAAAAGATGTTCCACGGGCTCGAGTTTTTCAGCGTTTCTATACTTGATAATTACTTCCGGACGTCCGACACAGAGCTCAAACCCTTCCCTGCGCATGGTTTCAATAAGTATGGCAAGCTGGAACTCCCCTCTCCCTTTTACAACAAAAGATTCCTTGTCTTCAGTATCGCTCATCTGGACAGCTACATTTCTCAGCATCTCCTTGCTGAGCCTTTCGCGTATTTTGCTCGATTGAACATATTTTCCCTCCTTTCCAGAAAAAGGAGAGCTGTTTATGGTAAATTTCATGGAGACTGTCGGCTCATCCACGGCGATTCTTTTGAGAGCTTTCGGGAAATCCCTGTTGCATATGGTATCTCCGATTTTAACATCCTCTATTCCGGAAAGAACCACTATATCGCCCGGGTCGGCATTGTTGATTTCAATGAATTTCAACCCGGCATATGTTTGCAGTTTGGAAACCTTGAGCTGAATATGTTTGCCTTCACTGTCGATGCATATAAGACCGTCATGATGCGCGATCTTCCCGTTGAATATTTTGCCTATGGCAAGCCTTCCCAGGTAGTCGGAATAACCGAGGTTGGAGACAAGCATCTGGAAAGGCTCCGATGGATCATAGGAAGGAGGTGGAATTTCTTTCAAAATAGTATCAAGGAGCAAATGAAGATTTTCTCCCTTTTCCTCCAGAGTTTTTTGTGCAATTCCTTCGCGCCCTATCGCATATAGAAGCGGAAATTCGAGCTGCTCTTCATTTGCGTCAAGGTCTATCAGAAGATCGTATATTTCATCCAATACCTCATCAGGGCGCGCATCCTTCCGGTCTATTTTATTTATTACGACTATAATCTTAAGGCCTGCACCAAGCGCTTTTTTAAGAACAAAACGCGTCTGCGGAAGAGGCCCCTCGGATGCATCAACAAGCAGTAGTGCGCCGTCAGCCATTGATATGGCTCTTTCGACTTCACCGCCGAAGTCTGCATGTCCCGGAGTATCAATAATGTTTATTTTTACGCCGTTCCAGACCACCGAACAGTTTTTCGCGGCAATTGTAATGCCTCTTTCACGTTCAAGATCCATCGAGTCCATTATTCTTTCATCGACTTCCTGTCCCACTCTGAATAAACCGCTCTGTCTGAACATCCCATCGACCAGAGTTGTTTTTCCGTGGTCAACATGAGCGATAATGGCAACATTTCTGATTTTTTCATTTTCAATCAATTTCTGCATGAATCCTTCCTGTATTTTAAAATTGGCCTGGTTATCACAAAGAGTAAGGTCCTAAGCCGTCGTTCAAAAATAACCGTAACATTGAAATACCGTGACCGGCATAAGGAGCCGTAAGCCGTGACCGGCATAAGGAGCCGTAAGCCGTGACCGGCATAAGGAGCCGTAACAAAATGGCCAGATATATGATGATTATTTTATAACGGCTCCTAACAAAATGGTCAGAAATATAATGGTTATTTCATAACGGCTCCTAACAAAATGGTCAGAAATGTAATTGTTATTTCGTAACGGCGCCTAATGAAGTTTTTTTTATGATCATGAAGGTTCTTTCCGAATCAATATAAGGAAGTAAATATTTTTTAATTTTTATATCAATCGAAAGACCTGAGATTTTACCGGTGCCCCGTTTTTTATCACCTGAAGCCCGTACAGCTTCTATCTCCTCAGGGTTTATTTTTCCTTTTAAGGATATGATTATGCCGTTTGGAGCAAGAAGAGGAAGCGCCGACCCGACAAACATTTCAAGCGATGAAAAGGCGCGGCATATAATAACATCGAACAATTTCGTACTTCCGGCCAGTTCTTCCACCCTGCCTTGAACGGCTTCGATATCCTCTATCCCGGTTCTCCTTATGACGTGTTTTAAAAATGTTATTTTTTTCCGCGAAGAATCCACCAGTGATACTGAAAGAGTCGGAATAACAACTTTCAGCGGAATACCCGGAAAACCTCCTCCGGAACCTATATCAAGCATTGATGCGCCGGCAGGGATTATGCCGGCAGGGGCAATTGAATCAAGAAAATGTTTGACGGCAACTTCAAAAGGATCTGTTATCGCTGTTAAATTTATTTTTAAGTTCCACTTTAAAAGCTCTCCGGCGTGAATCGAAAACTGTCGAACCTCCTTTAAACCCACATTGACATCAAAAAACTTCGCGCCGCTTATTATTATATTTTCCCACTCTGCCGAGCCTATTTCCATATTTTATTCCCTGGAATTGAATATGGCGGGAAGCAACTGACAAGATTGCATCAATTTATACAAACGCGGCGAACCTCGCTGATATCCGTAAACCCCTTGAAGCACTTCAATATCCCGTCCTGTTTGAGAGTGGTCATCTCTTCTTTCATCGCCTGCTCGAAAAGGTTTTCGGAAGTAGCTGATTTTTTAATCATCCTCTTTATTTCGGGTGTGCCTTCCATTAGTTCGTGAATTCCGAGACGGCCCTTGTATCCTGTGCCAGAGCATGTGTCACATTGGCCGGTTTTATACATAACAAGATCCGGAGAATATTTTATGCCTGTTGCTTCAAAGTATTGTTTGCCGTAGTCCATGACTATTTCTTCAAACTCTTCAGATGAGGGATGATATTCCTGTCTGCAGTTTGCGCACAATCTTCTTACAAGCCGCTGGGCCATTACTCCAAGAAATGCATCGGAAAAATTCAAAGGGTTAAGCCCCATATCCAGCAACCGTGTCACGGTTTCAGGCGCGCTGTTTGTATGAAGTGTAGAAAAAACAAGATGCCCGGTAAGTGAAGCCTCAACACCTATTGACGCGGTTTCATGATCACGCATCTCTCCTATCATTATGATATCCGGATCGGCACTTAAAAAAGCGCGCATTATCCTGGCAAAATCGAGCCCTATCTTGGGTTTCGCCTCGACCTGCCTTAATCCCTGCTGCGTAATTTCAACCGGATCTTCAGCCGTCCATATTTTGACGGTGGGTTTATTGATGTATCCAAGCGCCGAATGAAGGGAAGTCGTCTTTCCTGAACCTGTAGGCCCTACAACCAAAACAAGTCCATAAGGTTTTGCGACGATTTTTTTCATGACGGCGAGATTGCGCTCATTCAATCCCATCTTATCAAGTTCCATGGCCCCCGCCTTTGCGAGAATCCTGAGGACGACGTCCTCAAAACCGCCTGCTGTCGGGAGAGTTGCAACCCTGAGCTCAAAAGCCGGAATTCCTTTACGCCTGAATTTTATCTTCCCGTCCTGGGGAAGCCTTCTTTCGGCTATATCGAGCGCCGCCATTATTTTTATCCTCGAAATAATGCCTTTTGCCATGGAATTGGGGGCTTTTAAATATTCCTGGCATACTCCATCCATTCGAAAGCGGATGCCCGTCATCTTTGTAACAGGCGACGGCTCAATATGAATATCAGAGGCGTTCTTCCTGTAGGCGGCGATAAGAACCTGGTCAACCAGTTTAACGACATGGCTTGATTGTTCATCCGGCTCTTCTCCCGAAACTTCTTCCTCTACCTCTTCTTCGAAAGATATATCAGGGATAATATCCAGCTCGGAATAATCATCGCTTTCCTGAGCGGCTTCTTCCGAACTCTTTCCGGAATCAAAAAACCGTTTTATATATTCTTCAATATCCTCTTTTATGCCTACGGAAAAATTTATTTTCCTGGTCTTCATGAGAGTTTTGATATTATCCGATTTATTAAGGTTCTTCGGATCATCGACCAGGATCTCAAGCCCTTCCTTATTCCAGCTCAATGGAATCCATATCTCATTGAGCAAAAAGGATTTCTTCAGATTTCCCAGGAGTTCAACCGGTGCAGGAATCTTCTGATCATAAATTCTAAACGGGCAGCCGTAAAATGCGGAAAAAGATTTTCCCATCTCTACTTTATTGATTTTATACTGATCTATGAGGATAAACTCAACGCTCTTGTTCATCTTTTTGGATAATGCGAAAGCTTTCTGGAGCTGGTCGGTTGTGACCATTTTGTTTCTGAGAAGATAATCGTATCTGGAATTAAAAGAAAGTGTGGATGATATGGCTTCAATTCTTTTGCCGATTTCAATATTTTTCGGATCGATTTTGGCTGCTGATTTGTATAGTTCGAGGGCGTTTTCCCGCTGGTCTCTCTTTTCCATTTCAAGGCCGAAACAGTAATTTATACTGGCCTTCTTCACATTATCTATTTTCCCGTCACTTATGATATTGGCAATTTTTTCCATTATCTTGTCCGGAGAAATAACTTTATAGAGAGACGCATACATCTCCGGAACAATTTTATCTACGGGATAATCAAGTAAGAACAGTTTTTCATATTCGGCAACGGCCTCTCCGAAAAGACCGAGCTCCTTGAAAGCACTGAAGCTGTCAAGAATCGCGGTAACATCCTCCTGACTGGAAAGGGATTTCAGCAGGGAAATATCTTCGACCGAGACGTGCTTTGAATCGGCATGCTCAAACTCTTCAATCATTTTTTTCAAGAGGTTTATCTGTTCATTAATCTCATCCTTTATTTTGCCGTCCAAATTTGGGAAAAAAACAAAAATCTCCTCGTATATTCCAAGGGCTTCGGCATAAAGCCCCATGGAAAAACAGACCTTCGCTTCGTTGATTTTCGAATAAAGATCTCTTTTGATTTCAGTACGAGGTAAAGCCACCTTCAATTATCCTCACTTCAACTTCATTAATATACGAATATCCATATTTATTGATCATGAACTACCTTTTAAAAAACCTGCCGAGCCCTTTTGAAGTCTTCGCGGGTTTCAGGGATGGAAGCAACACATCACAGTTTAATCTCACCAATGCCACCGGTGCTGAAGAGCTCATAAGAATCACCAGAAATCCCAGTTCGGTTTTCCTGATATACATTCTTCCGTCTTCAAATATCAGATCGCTTTCCCTGACTTTACTTATCGAGTCAAGAAAAAGTACCCAATCGCGTGTTTCAGGGTCTTCCGGTATCGCAGATAAAAAAGTTTTAAACAGCATCTCTCCCTGGGAAGAGAATAATACAATCCCTTTAATTCCTTCAACACTTAAAAGGTCTTTAAATAATTCTTTCATATCGCCTTCCACAAAATTTTTGTCCCAAACATCGACATACTCGTAAAAAGTCCATTTTAATTGAGAATCTGCATTACTCTGTCCCGTGGGCATTTCGGACCTACGGCAGCAACCGCAGTCTCTTCATCCTGCTTCAAAATATAGTTGCGCGTTTCCCCGATATCGATAAAAAC
>JAUYEO010000249.1 GCA_030689795.1 Desulfobacterales bacterium
TGCCGCATCCATGGCAGAGCGCCTCGTCAATTTCAATAACACCTTCTTTTTCATTAAATACCGGCACTCCGAACGGACACGATCTGACGCATGTAAGGCATTTTACGCAGTGGTCGGCGTCAACCTTCGCGGTAATTGCAGAAAGCCTGATTTCCGATTTCGACAGGAATGTGGTCGCCCTTGACGCTGCGGCCTTCGCCTGTGCGATTGTTTCGGATATCAGCTTCGGGCTGTGGGCCATGCCGCATAAAAATATTCCGTCACCCGGCATGTCAACCGGTCTCAGCTTGACATGTGCCTCGATGAAGAAACCTTCCTGGTTGCGGCCAAGCTTCATGATGCCGCTCAGTTCGTCTGTATCCTGTGCTGTGACCCCCGCGCTCAAAACCACCGCATCGGCTTCTATTTCAAGCTGTCTCCGGAGAATATGATCGTTTACCAAAACGAACAGCCCTTCAGGCGAGCTTTTGACTTCAGGAGGAGTATTCTCATCAAAGCGTATGAATATCACGCCGAGCTTTCTTGCCTCGGTATAGTAATCTTCGAGGAGTCCGTATGTTCTCATGTCTCTGTAAAGGACATATACCATAGCCTCCGGATTCTGCTTTTTGATAAGCAGGGCGTTCTTCACGGCATTCTGGCAGCAGATCCGCGAACAATTCTGGTTTTTCTCATTTCTTGATCCGACGCACTGGATCATTACAACGCTTGAGAGTCCGGATGCGCCCTTTTCTTCGAGGAGGTCGCCAAGCTGAACCTGGGTCATAACACGGCTGTCTTCACCGTAGAGATATTCCTGCGGCTTGTATTCATTGGCGCCTGTTGCAACGATAATGATTCCATGTTCAATGTTCTGCTTTTCTTTTCCGGGGCCTGCTGTCACGTCCGTATTGAAGTTTCCCTTGTATCCGCCGAATCCCACAATGCGGGCATCGGTCAAAACCTTGATTTTATCACAGCTCTTTACTTCGCCTTCAAGTTTATTAATATAAGCCCTTATATCTTTGCCCTCGATGGTATGATGAAGCTTACGGGCCATTCCTCCCAGTTCTTTCTCTTTTTCAACCAGGACAACCTCAAAACCCTGTTTACCGAGGCCGAGAGCGGCGTTCATTCCCGCAACCCCTCCGCCTATTACAAGCGCCCGCTTGTTGACGGGAATTATCCTTTCTGTAAGCGGCTTCAATGTCCCGGCTCTTGCAACTGCCATGCGGACAAGATCCTTGGCCTTCCGGGTGGCCAGATCGGGGCTCTTGGAATGAATCCACGAGTCCTGATTTCTTATGTTGGCCATTTCAAAAAGATACTTGTTAAGCCCGCATGCTTCAAGGGTTTCCATGAACATGTTCTCATGCGTTTTCGGGCTGCACGACGCGACAACAAGGCGGTTTAACTTATGCTCTATTATTTTTTCCTTTATCTTTTCCTGCGTATCCTGGCTGCATGTAAAAAGATTCTCGTCCGAATAAACGACAAAAGGAAGCTTTGAGGAATATTCCTTAAGCTCCGGAACATTTACTACGCCTCCTATATTTATGCCGCAATTGCAGACAAAAACCCCGATCCTCGGAGCTTCCCCCTTTACATCTATCTCGGCAGGAACTATGCGGGCCTTTGTGTCGGCGCCCCTTGCTTCGGCAAGCTGGCCGCCGGCCTCGCAGGCAGCAGCCCCAGCTTCGGTAACAGAGCTTGGAATATCTTTCGGCCCCTGGAAAATGCCGCATGTGAAAACTCCGGGACGGGATGTGGTCACAGGGGCAAACGGATCCGTATCCACGAATTTATATTTATTCAGCTCAACACCAAGGCGCTTTGCAAGCTCTACAGAGCCATCCGGAACCTGAAGGCCTACCGAAAGGACGACCATGTTAAAAGTCTCTTCCATGATTGCGCCGTCTTCATCCGCAAAACGCAGACAGAGATCTCCCGTTTCGGGCACTTCGGTTATTGTGTGGACTCTTGCCTTTACGAAACGGACACCTTCCCTGTCTTTGGCGCGAAGGTAATACTTTTCGTAATCCTTGCCGAACGTCCTGATATCCATATTGAATATGGCGCAGTCAAGCTCGCCGTGCGAGTGCTCTTTTGCTATCATGGCGTCTTTTATGGCATACATGCAACATACAGACGAGCAGTATCCGTTCCCGCACTTGTTCGTATCTCTTGAACCTACGCACTGGAGCCAGGCGACTTTTTTGGGATCGGTTTTGTCGGAAGGACGTTCAAGATGACCCATTGTCGGTCCCGACGCGCTTAATATTCTTTCAAACTCAAGGCTTGTTAAAACATTCGGATTGACTTTGTAGCGGTATAATTCGGAAAGGACGGAAGGATCATAGACGTCGCTTCCGGATGAAAGAATCACCGAACCGACCGTAATATCTTTTTCAACCGGCTTCTGATTGTGGTCTATCGCCTTTGCAAGACAGGCATCCACGCACTGGTAACATTCTGAACATATCCCGCATTTTAAGCACCTTTCGGCTTCCTTCCTGGTCTCCTCTTCATTATATCCGAGAGCAACCTCATTAAAATTCCTGTCCCGCTCTTCGAAAGAGAGCTTTTTCATCGGGAGGCGCTCTTTTTTCGCTTCTCCTGAAGTATCGGGTTTTACCGGCTCCCACTCCTCCTCCCTGCCTTCCCTGATATCCCGCCCGTTTATAAAACGGTCAATACTCTCCGCGGCTGTTTTGCCGCAGGAAACGGCATCCACAACCGATTTGGGGCCGTAAACAACATCACCTCCGGCAAATACCCACGGAACCGGGGTCTGGAAAGTCAGAAGGTCGGATTCGAGGCCGCCTCTTTTTGTAACGGGAATATTCTGATCTTTTGCGAAAGACAGTTCAGCCGACTGCCCGATCGAAACTATAACCGTGTCCGCATCGAGCGTCTGCACAACATTCTCGTCATACTGGGGATTGAAACAGCGTTTGTCGTCAAACACGCAGGTGCACTGCTTGAACTCAATGCCTGTAACTTTTCCGTCTTTGCCCGCAAAACTCTTGGGCCCGAAGCAGTTTATTATATTGATGTTCTCTTCAAGAGCCTCTTCAATTTCGTAGTCCCAGGCAGGCATCTCGTCTCTTGATTCAAGGCAGACCATCGAGACATCTTCCGCCCCGAGGCGCTTTGCAGTCAAAGCCACGTCGATGGCAACATTCCCGCCGCCGACAACAACAACTTTTTTCCCGAGAGCAATCTTTTTATTCAATGCCGCGTCTCTCAAAAAAGCGACGCCGGGCAGAACTCCCTCCATATCCTCGCCGGGAACGCCGAGTCTTCTGCTTCCATGAAGACCTGTGGCAAGAAATACGGCTTTGAACCCGTCCGCTTTCAGGCTTTCAAGCGTGATATCCTGACCGAAGGTAACACCTGTCCTGATTTCGACTCCCATCTTCTCAATTATTGCAATCTCCGCCGCAAGCTCGTTTCTCGGAAGGCGGTATGCCGGAATTCCGACTGCCATCATACCGCCTGCAATCGGGAGTTTCTCGAATACTGTTACATGGTAACCTTTCATGGCAAGGTAGTATGCCGTGGTAAGGCCGGCCGGGCCGGAACCTATAATCGCAACCTTTTCGGATCTTTTTTCCGCAACTTGGGGAACAAAAGGAGATTCGCCCGTTGCATCATGGTCTGCTAAAAACCTGTGAAGATACTGAATGGAAAGGGGTTTATCGACGTCACTTCTGGTGCAGATTTCTTCGCACGGATGATGGCATACCCTCCCGCAGACGCCGGGGAAAGGATGCTCTTCCTTGAACAATTCAAGGGCTTCCCTGTATTTTCCGGAATTTATGAGAGCGATAAAGCCCTGGATGCTTACATGGGCGGGACAGGTCGCCTTGCACGGAGCCGTCCCCCTCTTGCTTATTCCATAAGCGCCCGGAATAGCCTGGGCATATTGCTTGTATATAGCCTTCCGTTTTGAAAGGCCCTTGTCGTATTCATTCGGAACTTCGATGGGACATACTTTGGCGCAGTCCCCGCAACTTGTGCATTTTGAAAAGTCGACATACCGGGGATTCTGTTTGATCTTTGCCGTAAAATTTCCCGGATCTCCTTCAAGCGACAGAAGTTCGGTATTTGTAAGAAGCTCTATGTTAAGATGCCGGCCGACCTCGACCAGTTTGGGCGAGATGACTCACATCGCGCAGTCGTTTGTCGGAAAGGTCTTGTCGAGCTGAGACATTATGCCGCCTATGGCGGCTGATTTTTCTACAAGATAGACATAATAACCGGATTCGGCCAGATCAAGAGCGGACTGCATGCCCGCAATACCTGCTCCGACTATCATGACCGATCCGCTCTTATTTCCTTTTACAGAACCCATTATTTCTCCTTAAAATCAACCCGCCTGTATCGCATCATATTTTATATATAGCCAAATTCCGGAGTAATACATAAAGCAGGCTTTATTAAATATTTTTAACGGTTTATTAAAAACTCCCCGTTTCATAAACATCGAAAGAGTTTTCTTGCCAAATAAATAGAGAGGTGTCAAGGAATTAATGATAAGAGAGCTTCGATTTCGACTTTTAACGAGTTCATAGAGTAATGAAACAATATCAAATAAATATAAGAAAAAAGAACCTTCCAAAACCTATTTTTGATCCGGCCCTTC
>JAUYEO010000256.1 GCA_030689795.1 Desulfobacterales bacterium
GACCCTCGTCGATCCCAGCGCCTCGCGGGAAGCTGAAATACAGCGCCCTGCGCAGTAGAGATTCTTTATATATCGTGATTTGAGGCATCGCAAAGGTATTTCATACCATGCTCCCGGTTCGAGATACCTGTATGTCGGGCCTTTTTCTCTGTCCCACAGCTCTATAGGCCCCGCGCTTTTTACAACGCCGTCATGAAATTTGCGGGCTGAAAGCACATCTTCCTCCGTAAGGGTGTATTCCCCTGTCATGCGAATGCCGTCGCGTTCGGCGATGACGGACGACATATCAGAAATAACCGAACCACTGAAAGAGGGTATTGCTCTTTTCAGAATGTCATGAACCTTTACGGCATTTTTTTCGGCTTCACCAGTTCTTTCAGGGTTGACGCCGGGAGGAATACTTATAAGACAATATCCCTCACTTTCAGTATCACCCTGATAAAATTTCATAAACTTCAGATAAAAAGGAATTTTCTTTTCTATAACAGCCTGCGATATATAATAGGGAACACTCACCGGAGCCATATCTCCGGAATCTTTAATCCCTTTTATTTTGAAACAGAAACCCGCAAGCTGGCGTTCATCCGGAGAAGAAATATCGTAAGCCGCCCCGCTCAGACGGATTACCGCCCCGTCTCCACTGCAGTCAATTACAGCACGCGGGAATATTCGCAGCTCTCTCTCAAGTCCTTTTGCAAAAGCGTACCTGATGTTGCCGAATTCCGTTTTTACCGAAACAATCTTTGTTTCATAAAGAATTTCAAGGCCTGCCTGCTTTTCGCTTAATGACCTTAAAACACTTATAAAATCTCCCGTTGCAAATGGAAAAAGATGGACCTTGCCCATCTTAACCGGTTTTGTTCCGGGCGCAAGTTTCTCGAGTTCCTCGCATATTTCATCAGCGATTCCTCCGTTTAATGTGCCGCCCGGAAGAACGGTGCCTGATGAATATAATCCGCAGATATAACGGTGCATGCAATTTACGGCAGTTCCTCCGGGAAAACCGTTTCTTTCCACAAGGATCGTATGTGCCCCTTCGCGCGCAGCTCGCACTGCTGCCGCTACGCCGGCAACACCGCCTCCGGCGATAAGAAGATCGCATGACAGATGCATTGCTTTATTCCACGCCAAGACGGGATTTAAGCGATGTTAAAATAATCTCCTCTTCGTCTTTGCTTAACATTCCGTCCAGATAAGAAAGGATTACATTCAGTTTTTCATTAGATTGCTGGAAAAAAATGCCGATTCCCGGCGGAACAGGTATTCTCGGCATATGAAATATATTCGTTATTTTATTTTCCATGAAATAAGGGGATGTGTATGCCGTTTTCCCGACATACGAAAAGCAGAAAGAGGCTATCTCTCCCTTGAAATATAATTTCAACAGGCGGCCGAGAAGAGAAGCCGGGGCAATCCGCATCAAAAGGGTTGCCTTGCAGATGTCTCCGGGAAGATCCGACCTGACCTGGGAGTACATCTGTTCTTTTATTGATTCCAGTAGAGCCTGAAAATTGCCTGCATCGGATGCTAACGCTTTAAAAATGAAAAAGGAGACGTGATTGAAAAACATTTGCTTTGTTATTTCTTCCTGCTTTCTGGTATCGATTGAAACGGGAATCACATAATCGCCGGATGATATTCCGCGGCCTTTGAATATCCCGTGCAATGCGCAAACAGAGGCTGCAAGTGCGTAAGGCATAAGCATCAAATACCCTGCTTCATTGAAAGCATTTTCAGTTATTGCTTCTGCCTCCTTTCTGCCGAAGGAAAGAACCCTGAATTTGAAGCCTTTTTCCCCTGAAGGGAGAGGAAAGACGCGGGGGGGCGCCTTCCCCGCTATTTTGATAAATGCTCTGTTTACACGCTGTCCGGCCTTGAACTTATCCATCCACATGGAAAGATGGGCGGGCTCGGTGATTGTCATGTTGCCTGAATCTTCTCCGCCTGCCCAGTTCTTCTGGAACATGTTGAGAAAAGCCTCTGCGTTTCTTGCATCAAAAAGAAGATGATCGAAAATCATGGCGATATAGCTTCTGCCGCCGCCTGTAAGAAGATGAAAAGCAATGTGCTCTCTTTTGTTTTTAAAAAGAGTATTTATTCCTTT
>JAUYEO010000264.1 GCA_030689795.1 Desulfobacterales bacterium
TCATTTTTTTCAAGTGAAAGTTTCAGAATAAAAAGAATTCTTGCTAAAAACGGGCAATTATGATGGATTAGCAGAAAGCCGGTAATCGTTTTTCCTTATATTTTCTTACTTTTTGCTGGAATAATGCCTAACCCCGATAAACGGGATAAGTGCGTTAACGAAATTATTTTCTGCCGAAAAAACGCAGAAAATAATTTCTAACTTACTAAAATTGATGCTCTCGTAAAAAGTCGAAATATGCTCACTTAATGAGCTTTTTGGGGATTTTTAAATGACTTCGCTAAATCACAAGAACTCGGGCTAACGCCCTCAAACAGCTTGTGATTTTTAACGCTCAGTTCCTTAAAAATCTATTTCCCAAAAATCTCAAATCCGTTCGCATATGACTTTTTACGAGAGCATCAAAATTGACGGCTTCGTAAAGAATCCGATTTTTATTACGAAGGGTACAAAGAGGACGAAAGGCGGGTTTTATAAATTGCTATGCTTTCATCTGGAAAAGAATCATATAACAGCCTGATAAAAAAAGTTGAAAAGACTGTTTCCGAATACGATATGCTTAAGGAGAAGGACTCCGTCCTTGTCGGAGTATCGGGAGGGGCTGATTCCGTCGCTCTTATTCATATATTAAATGAGATTGCTCTTCTGTTTTCATTGAAGCTTGGGGTTGCCCACCTTAACCATTCTTTGCGCGGGAATGAATCTGACGATGACGCCAGTTTCGTCGCTGCAGTTTCAGACAAGCTGCATCTGCCTTGTTTCATTGAAAAAAAAGATGTTATTAAATATAAAACGGAGAACAAGCTTTCCCTTGAAGAGGCCGGAAGGCGTGTCCGGTATGCATTTTTTGAAGATATCGCCGAAAGGGAGGGATATAACAGAATCGCATTGGGACATACATGCGACGATAATGCCGAACTTGTCCTGATGTATCTGATTCGCGGAAGCGGGCCTTTGGGTATTTCAGGAATTCCTCCGGTTCGCCCCGGGCTTAAAGATAATTTATCGATCATACGTCCTCTTATTAAAACAGCAAGGAAAGAAATTATTGATTACATTTCTGAAAAAAATCTTTCATATGTTACGGATAAATCCAACCTGGATGAAAAATATTTAAGGAACAGGATCCGGCATCGTCTTATTCCTGAACTAAAGGCCGGTTACAATCTGAAAATAGTTGAAACATTAAACAGGCTTGCTTCCATTGTCCGTTCGGAAGAGGAATGGATGGAAAATGAGCTGAAGTTCATTTTGAATAAAAATACGTTGTTTACGGAAAGTAACAGAATTGTTCTTTCCGTATCCGGCATGAATGCCCTTCATCCTGCTGCAAAAAGAAGAGCAACAAGAAGCGCTATTGCAGGAGTCAAAGGAGACTTAAGGCGGATAAGTTACTCGCACATAAAGCTTGTTTCGGCTCAGCTTGAAGGCAATTCGGATGAATGGAGCCTTGATCTTCCGGATCGTATAAGAGTTTCAAGAACCGGAGGCAACCTTGTTATTTCAAAAGAAGAAAATGCCCTGCGGAGCATTGTTTCAAAACACGGCATCAGGGATCAGAATTATTACGAGTATGTCATTAATGAACCGGGCAGGGTTAATGCCGAAAAAGAGGGCTTTAAAGTCGTATTTTCTGAAATAAAGAATGTAACTCTTGAAGATATACGCAAATCAGGACCAGGAGTCGCTTTTTTTGATATGGATAAAATAAGTTTTCCTCTTGTATTGAGAAACCGTTTGCCGGGGGACCGGTTTACCCCCCTCGGAATGACCGGATCAAAAAAGGTTTCCAAATATTTGATAAATAAAAAGGTTCCGGGAGAAAGCCGCTTAAAATTGCCTGTTATGCTGAGCAATTGTAAAATAATCTGGCTGGCGGGTTATATTATTGACGATTCGGTCAAGGTGACCTTAAATACAAGAAAAATACTCAGGGCAGAATTTTTTCTTGCCTAATATGTAATTATGATTATTATGCAATATGACAAATAATTATGTGGAGGTAAAATATATTGAATCCTTTCTATAAAAATCTGACTTTATGGATCGTCATTTCCCTGATGATGGTCATGTTGTATAATCTTTTCAATCAGCGGCAGGTTGCGGAAACCAGCATCAGTTATTCGGAATTCATTACCATGGTTGAAAGCGAAAGAGTCAGCGAGGTTGTTATCCAGGGGCAGGATCTGTTTGTAACGGATGTCAACAAGGCCCAATTCAAGGTTTATGCTCCGCCTGACAGCGACCTTATTAAAATCATGAGAGGAAAAGGCGTATCAATAAAAGCCAGGCCGCTTTCCGAATCTCCCTGGTATATGTCTCTGCTTGTTTCCTGGCTTCCGATGATAATTCTTATCGGGGTATGGATATTCTTCATGCGGCAGATGCAGTCGGGCGGAGGCAAGGCGATGTCTTTCGGGAAAAGTCGCGCACGGCTCATGTCGGACACATCCGAAAAAGTGACTTTTCAGGATGTTGCCGGCATAGAAGAGGCAAAGGAAGAGCTGAGCGAGATAGTGGAATTTTTGAAGGAGCCGAAAAAATACACACGTCTCGGAGGCCGCATACCAAAAGGTGTGCTTCTTATGGGCCCTCCGGGAACAGGTAAAACGCTTCTTGCCCGCGCAATTGCCGGTGAAGCCGGAGTTCCTTTTTTCAGCATAAGCGGATCCGATTTTGTGGAGATGTTTGTGGGCGTAGGGGCCTCCCGTGTACGGGACCTTTTCGTCCAGGGAAAGAAGAACGCGCCATGCATCATATTCATAGATGAAATAGACGCCGTAGGCAGGCACCGCGGAGCGGGCCTCGGAGGAGGCCATGATGAAAGGGAGCAGACCTTAAATCAGCTTCTGGTTGAAATGGACGGGTTCGAGTCAAACGAAGGCGTTATTCTCATTTCCGCAACAAACCGCCCTGATGTTCTCGACCCTGCGCTTTTGCGGCCTGGCCGCTTTGACCGCCAGGTTGTTGTTTACCTGCCGGACATAAAGGGGCGCGAAAAAATCCTCCAGGTGCACATGAAAAAATCGCCGATAGCTCCGGATGTTACACCTCTTACCCTTGCAAAGGGCACCCCCGGATTTTCCGGAGCCGACCTCGAAAACCTTGTCAATGAAGCAGCTCTCTATGCCGCAAAAAGGAATAAAGATAAGGTCGAAATGATCGATTTTGAAGATGCCAAGGACAAAGTTTACATGGGGCTTGAGAGAAAATCGAAGGTTATCAAGGACGAAGACAAGAAAACTACGGCCTATCATGAAGGCGGCCATGCGCTTGTAGCCCGCTTTTTGCCGGATACCGATACGGTCAACAAGATAACGATAATTCCGAGGGGCCGTGCGGCAGGCGTGACATGGTTTTTACCAGAGGAAAGGGATTTCAGATACAAAGACCAGCTTGAAAGCCAGCTTGCAATCGCATTTGGAGGGCGTGCCGCCGAAGAGATCGTTTTCAACCGCTTCAGCACCGGAGCCTCCAATGATATAAAGCAGGCTACCGATCTTGCCCAGCAGATGGTGCGTGCCTGGGGGATGAGCGATGTGCTCGGTCCTCTCTCATACGCGAAAAACGAAGAGCAGATCTTCCTCGGGCGTGAAATTTCCCAGCACAGGGATTATTCGGAGGATACGGCGAGGAAGATAGACGAGGAGATAAACAGTCTCATCAGAAAATCATACGGTAGAGCAAAACAGCTTCTCAATGAAAACCTGGATGTTCTTCATAAACTGGCGGAAATGCTTCTTGAAAAAGAAACCGTCATGGGAAAAGAGCTGGATGAACTCATAATCTCCATGAGGCCTGATGCCGTGCTGTCTTCAAACGGTTCTTCTGATGCCGAGTAGAAGCGGCAATTTGACGGCTTCGTAAAAAGTGTTTGTGATGAAATCATACAGTATAGAGTGGGGTTCACACAGACTTGATCTGGGAAATACCACCCGCATAATGGGCATCGTCAATGTTACTCCCGATTCCTTTTCAGACGGGGGATTTTTTTTTGACTGCGACGCCGCTGTGGCCCGGGGCGAAATGCTTGCAGAAGATGGCGCAGATATTCTTGACATAGGCGGGGAATCCACCCGGCCTTTTTCCGGGGCAGTATCTGCTGAAGAGGAGATCAGGCGGGTTGTTCCTGTTATCGAAAAGCTTGCCGGGCGCATTTCAATCCCCATTTCAATCGATACTACAAAAGCAGTTGTTGCAAGGCAGGCCATTGAAGCCGGCGCTTCCATGATAAACGACATAAGCGCCTTGCGTTCCGATGATGAGCTTGCCGGTGTTGCGGTAAAATATGATCTTCCCGTCATCCTGATGCACATGAAGGGCACGCCGGAAAACATGCAGGTTTCTCCGCATTATGACGACCTTTTGGGTGAGATTAAAGGTTTTCTCAAAGATGCGATTGAAAGGGCAGTCAAGAGGGGGATAGACAGGAGAAAGATTATAATTGACCCTGGAATAGGGTTCGGGAAAACGATCGAACACAATCTCCTGTTGATAAAGAATCTGAAAGAGCTGGCGGATATCGGGGTTCCTGTTCTTATAGGGCCATCCCGGAAGGCCTTTATAAGAAAGATTCTTAAAGACAAGGCCGGGAACGAATTGAAGCCTCATGAGCCTGCTGTTGAGACCGGCACCCAGGCCGCTGTGGCCGCAGCCGTTTTGGCAGGAGCGCATATTGTGAGGGTGCATGATGTCGCAAATACGGTTTCAACGATTAAAATCATTGACGCGTTAAAGAGTGCTTAGAGCAAGGGGCGAAAGGCGAATATCGAAGATCGGACATCGAATATATAGTATCTGGGGTCAGTAGCCGGGGGTCAGGGAGCAGTCAAGGCATAGGTCGTGAGGTGTGAGGGTTTTTCACTTGAACCCCCGAATCCTTGACCCCTTGAATCCTTTGTTTCCTCGATGTACGATGTACGAAATTCGATGTACGAATAAGGAGCGAAGATCTCCGAAATTAAGGATTATATCCATGCTGCTTGTGATTGACGTTGGAAATACGAACATTGTCATGGGGATTTATGACGGGAGCCACCTTGTAAGGGACTGGCGGATCCGCACTGAGCAAAACACGACCGAAGATGAGTTCAACGTTCTTGTAAGGGGTCTTTTTGCGACCGGCTGCATCAATCCTGAAAATATCGGAAAGACCATAATCTCCTGTGTTGTCCCGCCTCTTGTAACGATCCTCGATTCGTTCTGCCGCAAATATCTCGGCCATGCTCCCCACTGGGTAGACGCCGGATCCTATCCTGCCATGCCTATCCTTACAAGCAATCCTTCGGAAGTCGGAGCCGACAGGATAGTCAATTCCGTTGCCGCGTATGAAAAATATAAAAGAAGTCTCATCGTAATTGATTTCGGGACTGCAACCACCTTTGACGCCATCTCTGAAAAGGGAGAATACCTCGGAGGCGCGATAAGTCCCGGAATAATGATTGCGGCAGAGGCCCTTTTCATGAAAGCTTCCAAGCTGCCGCGCGTCGAGATATTCCTTCCTCCTGAGAAAGTTATCGGCAGGGACACGGCGGGCAGCATGAAGTCAGGGATTATTTTCGGGTATGCCGGACTTGTCGACGGTATGGTTGCAAGAATGAAAGCCGAAATGGGAACAAATCCGAAAGTAATTGCAACCGGAGGCCTTTCACCTTTGATGTTTGATGTTTCAAACACGATTGAAGCAATTGAGCCGGATTTGACGCTGGAGGGATTAAGGATTATCAGTATGCGAAAATGAGCCTATATAATCAACAAAGCCTTTTATGCTGTTTGTCAAAAAAATCTTTTCCCTCTCCTTCATATCTTCTTCCATATTGAAAAATCCCGTAAGAAGAGGGTCTTTTGCCAACAGAATTTTTATGCATCTTGGAATCAGGTCGTCGTCCTTGAATTTGCCCATCTCATTTCTTATGATATTTTCCCACAAATAAAGCTGCTTTTTATGCTCCCTTAACATCGTGACCGCATTCTCTTTTAAGCCAAGGTGGCCGTAACAGATCTTTCCGGGGCTTTTTGAAATCAGGATGTCGATGCTTTCAAATGCAAGGTTGTAGAAAAATTTCGGGGGTGTGGCAGGTCTCATGTATCCGCGTCCGGACGGGAGAAGGTAATATACTCCTCCCGCTTCTCCGGCAAAGAGATAGTCATTGTAAATGTAACTTATATGATGAATGGAATGGCCGGGTGTCATGACCGGAATTACCGGGCAATTATCGAGCGACAATGCATTGACAAGGCGGTCGGAGGGAACCGGCTTTACAGTACCATAGGCATCCGCAATGTCTCCGAGAGCCTTTTTTGTTCCTTCCCATAATCTTCCCGGATCTGCAAGATGGGGCATCCCGTCCTTGTGACAGGCAACTGGGGTACCGGGAAAATGGGCGGCGATTTCACCGATTGCTCCTGCATGGTCAATATGAATGTGGGTTAAGAAGATATAATCGAGGCATTCTACTCCCGCTTCAACGAGGGCGTTAAGAAGGGCATCCGCTGTGGAGGATGTTCCGACATCCACAATAAAATTTATTTCCCCCCTGTAAAGCCAGGTCCCTATGAAATTTTGGAAACCAGGCGCTACGGGCGGAAGGGTTATAAGGAACAGGTTGTCGGAATATTTTTTGATATTAAAGCTCAAGAGTAAAACCTTTCATCGGCCTTTTTTGCCGTAGCGCCTGAGCAATTCAAAGATAGCGTTTGCTCCGAAAGCCACCGCTTCTTTTGGTATGCGCTCATCCGCGGCATGTATTGTTTCAAGAAATTTGAATCCTTCCGGCAGATTCATCGGCAGGAATCCGTAAGTCTGAATTCCAAGGCGTGAAAAATGGCGGCCGTCGGTGATTCCGGGCATAAGAAGCGGCATGGGTATGCCGCCCGGATCTGCGTCCCTCAAAATGCCTGCCAGTGTATCGAACAAACCGGTGTCCGGTTCGGCCTGCCCCGGTTCATATCTTAACAGTTCGATTTCAACATCTTCCCCTGTGATCTTTCGCAATTCTGCAAACATGTCATCTGACTTAAAACCTGGCAAAAGCCGCCCGTCGATATGAAGAGTGATTTCGCCTGGAATTACGTTGATTTTTTCCCCGCCTTTAACGATTGTCGCGTTCACGGTGTTGTGAAATAACGGTTCGAGGTTTTTCCCGATATCTCCAAGCAGTTTAAGAACAGCATCAGTCATGGAGGGATTTAAGAGCCGGCAAAGAATCAGCCCTTTTGGAAAAGGCAGGTTTGCGGCGATGGTTTCTATCATGATTTTCGCAACAGGCGTGACATGCGCCGGTAATCTGTGATTTTCTATTCCGCCTATGAATCTTGCAAGCTTTGACATTGAGCCGCCGCGCATCGGTATGGAGCCGTGTCCGCCCGGACCCTTGAAAGTTGCCTTCATCTAGCATGCCTGCTTTTCCGCGATTTGAATGGGGTAGAATTTTTTATTCCCCATATACAGCGGATACCCGCCGAATTCACCGATCGCATAACGGATTCCTGTAAATTGTTCCGGATGACTTTCCACCAGATACTTTGCGCCGAAATCGCTGCCTGCCTCCTCATCGCTTAAAACGGCAAGTACCAGGTCTCCTTCGGGAGCAAGTTTTTCGGCCTTTGCCCGCATTACGGCAGAGAGCATCATGGCCAGGCCGCCCTTCATGTCAAGGGCTCCGCGGCCCCATATAAATCCGTCCGCTTCTTTAGCCTCAAAAGGCGGGTGAGCCCATTCCTGAAAAGCGGCCGTTACGACATCCACATGGCCGTAGAGTAAAAGAGGCGGCGCGTTTCCGTTTCCCTTTAAGCGGGTAATCAGGTTGGGTCGATCCGGGTCTTTGGCGAAAATGGCGGTTTCAAATCCGGCTGCAGTCAGCAGATCATTTATATAACTGATGCACGCGGCTTCATTTCCCGGGGGATTGGTTGTGTTAAAACGAATGAGATTCTGCAGCAGTTCAGTCGGGTGTTCGTATATTTTGTTTTCAGAAGAAGAAGTATCTACAAAAACCATTTCATGTTCCTCCGGTTCTCATGCGCGGCATCTTCACAAGAAATGTTTTCTTCGTGATGCCGTTTTATTTGCCGCATTATCGATTAATTCATCTTCTATGTTAAGCGTTGTTCTCATAATTTCCTCTTTCTGAAATATGCGCCATTGTATGCGATAGTATGCGATTGTCAAGAGGTATACGGAACCGTTCGCCTCAGGTGCGGTCGCCAATTTATTATGATTTTTAATACCCCGTCCGCTTGCGGCGGGGTGAGCACGCGGAAGAGGGGTTTTGGGGGGAAACTACGTGTTCCCCCAAGTATGATCAGATATTTTTCATCTTTGATACCCCGTCCGCTTGCGGCG
>JAUYEO010000313.1 GCA_030689795.1 Desulfobacterales bacterium
ATAATCACCGGCATAAAAAAGCGTTACACCAAGATTCACATGCGCTTCAGCCATTTTCGGATCAAGTCTCAAAGCCTCATTATATTGTTTAACAGCATCTCCTGTTCTTCCGAGTTTATAGTACGCAAGCCCGAGGTTATTGTGGGCTTCGGCATAATAAGGATTGATACTGATTGCTCTGGCATAATGAGAAACAGCCTGTTCAATTCTGCCTTGCCTGAAAAGTAGAAGCCCTATGTTGTAATGAGCTTCGTCGAAGTCAGGATTTATTCTGAGTGCTTCTGCAAAATGAAACATTGCTTCTTTGTCTTTTCCGAGTTCAAACAGCACGCTTCCAAAATTATTATGTGCCTTATAAAAGTTTGGCCAGTATCTTAAAGCCTCGGAATAATATCGTACCGACTCATCAATTCTGCCCAGTTTATAAAATGCTGTTGCAAGATTGTTATGTGCTTTCGCGTAATCGGGCTTCAATAATAAAGCTTCTTTATAATGACTGACAGCTTCCGGCAATTTGCCTTCTTTTACCAGTGCATTACCCATATTGTTTAGCATAACAGGACTTACAGGCCCGACTTCAAGGGCGTGCTTATAAATAGATTTACTGTCTTGCCAGTACTTAACCTGAACAGATGTTGCACCCAAAAGCACAAAAAGAATTGTAAGAGAGGTTGCAGCAGCTAATATATTTTTAAGACGATATTTATTAAATAATTCATACCCCCCCCATGAAACTATGACAAATAAACCTATATATGGAATATATGCCCAGCGGTCGGCCATCATAGGCCAAAGCCCGCCCTGAACAACTCCGGAAACAGGTACAAGTGTTCCGATAAACCAGAACCACCCCGTCACAAGAAAGCGGAAACGCCTTATCTTGATTAGAACAAAAACAGTAACAGATATAAGTAAAACGAGAGAGGTAATAATCTTCCAGACGGCTATACCTGCAGGAAAAGGATAATAAACCGAAAGATCTGATGGCCATACCATTTTGCCTATGTAAGATACACAGGAAACTATCGCGTTTTCAAGACGAAGGCTCATGGGTACAAGATCGACCGATGTAAGGTTCCCCGTTCGCCTCAAAGAAACCGAAGAAAGATAAACCGAAACAAACGATAAAATAATAAAAGGGATTTTCTCCAGTATAATACGAAAAATCAACCTCTTCCGCAATCCGGGCTGTCCGAGTTCAAATCTTTCAAGAGGCCAATAGTCAAAAAGAAGAAGCACAAAAGGAAGTGTTACAAGCATGGGCTTTGAAAGAAGGCCGAGAACGAAAAATAATATAGAAACAAAATACATTATAATATCCGGACGCCTTGTATAATAAACATAAGAAAGCATCGTGAGCATCCAGAAAAATGTACTCAAAACGTTCTTTCTTTCCGCAATCCAGGCAACCGAATCCACATTCACCGGATGTAAAGCAAAAAGAGCAGCAACAAAAGCGCTTCGCCACAGATCGCTGGTAGCAGAGGACAAAATATAAAACAGCAGAAGACTGTTTGCCGCATGTAAAAGGAGGCTTGTCAGATGATGCATACCGGCATTTAAATCAAACAACTGACAATCGAGCATGTGAGACAACCATGTCACAGGATGCCAGTATGCCTGACTTTTGCTGTCCGAAAATTTAAAAGCCCACAAAACACCGCGCAAACTGATTCCATGTTTTACGGAAGAATTGTCGGTCACATAAATATTGTCATCAAAAGTTACAAATTCATGGTTTATGACCTGCCAATAGACGGCAAAGATCATTATAAGGATAACGATACATATTAATATTTTGTATCTATTTGAAGAAGTCTTTTGACAGTCGTTGTTATATTCCGATATTTTTACCATGTTTTCTCTCAAGAAGAATTAATGCAAACATCGCCCATGACCTGATCCTGTGCTGCACAATTTTTTCCAATTTACGGCAACTTGGAAAAAGAAAACCGGGCATAAGGCTTCGCATTGATACTCCCCCCGATAAAAGGTAGCAAAATGGAGTATGCAAACTTATTTTTTTAATTTGCCAATCGGGAAATTTTTCTTCAAATATTGCTCTGTCACGTTCGAAAACAATCCATGGAAGAGCCGAATTTGCATGTGACAGCGGGCCTCCTTCCGGAAGGTTCCATTCCTCTACGTTTTTGTCGAAAGGTTCATGGTGCAGATGCCTGTATATAATTTCTGACCAATTCGTAATCCACGGCTCAATCATGACTATAACACCCCTTTCCCTGACGCAGAAAGAGGCCTGCCTGAAAAAAGAATCAGCATGCGGGATATGATGAAAAACATTGACCATTACAATTCCGCCAAGGGTACTTTCCTTAAAAGGAATATGACTTGCGTCAAGGACAGCGTCAACAGAGGGTATTTTAAGAATTTCCGAAGTTATCAACTTCGGCAGATAATCTTTTAAAAATCCTCCTCCGGAGCCAATTTCAAGAAATGGCTCCGGATAATCGTCAGGTAATGCCTGTAAAATCATCCCGTAGAACTCTTCATAAAGTTTATTTAAAAAAACCTTCTCTTTGATTATCCGGAGCCTCAACACGGCAGCTTCGGAAGAATCGATGTCAATCCCACGGACACAGGGATGAGTTAAACATGATCTGATGAATTTTATTAACATGCCGGTCATATAAATTTGATTCTTCTGGCGGCAAAAAACACCATTTTAAGAAGAAGCCATCCGTGGCGCCACCGGTCAATGTTTGTTTCTCCATAGGTTCTGGATCTGTACCGCAAGGGAAGTTCTGCAAATTTAAGATTGAGTTTTGCAGCACCAAACAATAGATCAAAATCGCCGAAAGGATCAAAATTTCCAAAATATTCTCTGTTATTCGATATCAGTTCGTAGTCTTTCCTGAAGAGAACCTTTGTCCCGCAGAGTGTATCTTTTACCGGCTGGCCGAGGAGCCATGAGAATGCCAGACTGAAAAATTTATTGCCGGCAATATTCAAAAATCTCATCGCTTCATCTTCCATCGGATAAACAAGGCGCACTCCGTTAATAAATTCACCTTTTCCAGAGATAATCGTTTCATAAAAACGGGACAATATTTCAGGAGGAACAGTCATATCGGCATCAAGAATCATGAGTATATCGCAACCGGCTTTTTCAAAACCAAGGCGAACGGCATCTCCCTTTCCCTTCCCCTTCTGCTGATAGACTTTTATATTCCTGTCAGAATATTTTTTGATCATGCTTTCGGCAATCTCATATGTCCCGTCATTTGAATGCCCTTCAACAAAAATGATTTCCGTTTCTTTCCCCAAATGCGGTGTCCTTTTTATTATTTCCTCAATATTTCCTGCTTCATTACGCGCCGGTATGATTATTGAAACAGACGAAGAGTCACAGTTCCCGGTATTATTTGAAAGAGGTTCGGGCCTTGCAACGACCATATTTGTAAGTGCAAACCAGCTGAAAGGGAAAAAATGCACAGCATATCGGTTTGCAAGATTTGAAATAAGCGGAAAATAGAGAGGAAGAATTATATGGCTTCCATGTTTTATAATCTCAAGACCGGACAATCTCAGCAGGTTTGAAATATCATCCGGAGACAGCCAGTTCTGTTCAAGAACCAGATGGCCGAGCCCCAGTCTTTTCACAATACCGAGAGGAATTCGCCATAGATTATTGAAATAATTGATTACAATACGGGTTCCGGAATGGGAGAGTTTCCGAATATTTTCAAATGCACGCTGAACATCCCACAAATCATTGACAAGATCGGACAGGATTATCACATCAAATTTAGTCTTGAGAGCAACTTCATGAGCATCGGCGCACAGGAAAAAAAGATTCTTATGTTTTCCGGAAGCACGTTTTATCATCTCACGGGAGAAATCGACACCTACTCCAAATGCCGGTTCAACTGAAGAGAGCAAGTCTCCGTGCCCGCATCCAAGTTCAAGAACCTTCAGCCCGGGAGGTATGACAAACCGGTAGTAATACCTGATAAGGTCATGGTAATATTTACCGACTCCCCTTTTCTCTCCCTTTTTGATTGAAACTCTGTCCCAGTTTTCAATACGTTTCCGCCGGTAGGTGTTTTCAGCAAAATTAAGATTGCTCTGCATTATTTTTTCCCGGATACATAATTGTTGCCATTCCTAAAAAATATAGGCTGAAACCCTAAGCCTATCTCTCTAATTTAAACAGTCCATATCCTTCTTTGGAAAAAAGAAGCGTCGTATCTTCTCTGAAAAATTTGTCTATCAATATCTTTTCATTCTCACTGAAATTATTGTCAATCCACTTGTCAAACAATTCGTACCAGATAAGAAGGTGAGTGATTCCTTTTTCTCTCAAACCGGATCTTATCATATTACGATTTTTAACGGAATGCATAAGAATAGTCTCGTCAAAGAGCATCTCTCTGTCGCTGTAATAACGCCGGTTACCAAGAAAAAAGCAGAGAATTTTTGCGTCTTCAGAAAGATTATTGTTTGCGTATTTAATGGCCGCATACTCGGGACGGTACTTTTCAATGTACTCATCCCGCCCTATGTTCCCTCGCAAATATCCCACAGGATTTACGAACCTGAATTGCTGAAGAACATAAATGCCGTTGATCGATATTATTACGGCAAGAAAAAAAAAGAGGCAATATGATAACATACTGCCTGATAAAACAGAAAAACGGGCGCTCAACAATGAAAAAATATTATGCAATCCCATGACCGAAAGTATCACAAGCGGAGGAATCACAGGCGCAATATATCTTATTCTCATGTCGGTTTTTACAAATGCAAAGAGGATAAATAAAATTGAAAATAAGAGTAATATTTCCTTTTCCAGCCTTATGACAGAGTTCTCCTGTTTTATGCGAAAAAAGGCGAAAAAGGGCAGAATAAAAAGGAAGGGAGAAAGCTTGCCGTCAAAATATTTTGGATTGCCGTCTTCCCCTTCAAAGAATATTCTGACTGGAATAAGAACTGTTTGCATCAATGATTCATTGTATATTATGCGCCTTATTGCAAAATGGCTCCAATCTTTGCCCCTGTTATCCTTTTTAGGCTGCACTATTGAAATATCGCCTCTATCCTGTGCCACAGGAATAGGCCCAGCATTAATCCTGTTTAAAAAACCCTGATAAAGAGGATAAACAGGATTTTTGGTCCAGACATAATTTCTTATCATCCATGGGGAAAAAACCAGAAGAACGATAAAAATATACAGCGCACCAATAGAAAGCGCTTTTATAGAAACCTGACTGCTCTTTTGGATTGAACCTGGTCGGTTTTCTTCATTACGGGAAATCCGGGAATAGGCAAACATTACGAACAGGGATAAGAGGAAAAAAACGATCAGGGCATTATACTTTGTTCCAAGAGCAAGGCCACAAAAAAAAGCAGAAACGACAAGATGCTTGAGTTTGAACTCAGCTTCAATCCATTTGAGCAGGAATATTAAGGATGCGGTTGAAAAGAAGATAAGCCCCAGATCGACATAAACTGTTATTGAAAGCTTTACGATTACAGGAATAGACAAAAAGAAAAGAGCGCCAAAAAGCGCAAAAATCCGATCAGTCTTTTTTTTTAAATATCCGAACACAAGAAATGCAGTCAGCAAAGCAAAAACAAAATGGATATATTTTGGAACAATATCATTCCCGAAATAAAGAGGAATAAGATATAATAGTTCAAGATTCATGGGATAATAGGAGAATATCACCGAAGGGATTTCATACATGCCGCCGTGATTCAAGTAAAGCTTGGGTACGGCAAGATGATGAGTAAGGGAATCCCTGCATACCGGAGGAACCGAAGATAATAAAATTATGGAAACAATCAGGACTGCTATAAGACCCGCAAGGATAATATATATGTAACTACTCAGCCACCGATCTACGCTCCGCCACACTGATTGGCGGACTGATATTTTTTCTTTTATTATCATATACAAATCTTTGTATTTAAATCTATCTGCGTTCATCTGTGTGAATCTGTGGCTGAATAGTTACGAACTTTCTTCAATATATCCGCAGGTATTTCTCCCAGATATAATTTGCCGTTTATCATGTAAGCGGGAGTACCTGTAATCCCGGCTTTCAAACCATCTTTGATATCTATCCACAGAACACGCCTTATACCGTTGTCATATCTGGATAATGCAAGCTTTCTGTTATCAAGACCGATCTTTTCGGCTAACTCATTTATATCAATCTTATCACCGCTTATATCAATTCCAAAAAGCATATCATTCATCTCCCAGAATTTTCCCTCCTTCGCCGCATAGATAGAAAGAAGGGACATGTCACCCGATCCTACATGAAAAGGCTCCTTTACGATCGGATTATATTTATGATCCATAGGATAGTGGCGGTGAATAAGCCTGATTTTTTCAGGATTTTTTTCAACAAACCGGCGGAGAAAAAAATGCATCTTTCTGCACTGGAAACAGAGATAATCAGTAAACTCGGTTATTACAATTTCGGGGTTTTCAGACCCGCCAATCCAGGGGTGGCCATCTTCCGTCATTCCCTTCGGAATATTCGCCGAAAGAGGCGGTGGTGAAAGATTCCAGTAAGCAGGGAAATAAACAAAGGCGGACATAACAAGAACTGCGTATGGAGCAAATAAGGAGAAGGATAATCTTCTTTTATTGAAAACAAATTTAATATCCTGCATGAACCCTTCAATTATTCCCTCCTTTTCTCCGAACCGGCGCGTTATCAGCCACGAGTAAAAGAGAAGAAGAAAATTTATCCCGTAGCTTAGAATGCACATTATGCAGTAGCTGCGGATATAAAGGGTCGAAATTACGGCAAAGATAATACTGATAACGCTGAATACGAGCGATATCGTAAAAATAAGCGGCCACATCCTCTTTTTACAGGCGGAAGCGCTGAAAGCAAAGGGCAAAAGCAGAAAGCAAAATAAATACCCGACCACACCCCAAACCGCTACCGGAACACCGAGGAAAATAGAATAAGGACTCTGGGAAACCGTATCGCAGTTAATTGCCTTTGATATTGCACAGAAGCTTTCGTACCCGATATCCGTATAAACAAGGTAATGGTGCACCGAAAGATAAATGGAGTCGGCAAGACCGGCAAACAATAAAAAAGCTATAGTCCCGGAGTAAACAGGAAACGGAAAAGGTTTTATATCGCATCTTTTTGAAATTATTGTGTTTATCAATTTCACAGTTTTATAAAAGATTTGATCTTTGCTTTTTTTTTAACCGGATGCAACGAACAAGCTCAGCAGCGCCGCTTTTTAACGTCGGCT
>JAUYEO010000318.1 GCA_030689795.1 Desulfobacterales bacterium
TGTTTTGAATCTCTCATATCTATAAAGTCAATAACTATCAGACCGCCCAAATCCCTCAAACGGAGCTGGCGCGCTATTTCTTCAGCAGCTTCGAGGTTTGTTGCAAGAGCCGTCTGTTCAACCGATTTTGTCTGGGTTGCCTTGCCTGAATTGACATCTATGGCAACAAGGGCTTCCGTCTGCTCGATAACTATGGAGCCTCCCGATTTGAGTTTGACCCTGCTCTCAAAAATGGAATCAATCTGACTTTCGAGCTGAAATTTTGTGAATATCGGTTTATCTTCTTTATATAACTTTACGATCATTGAATGCTTCGGTGATATTATTTTTATAAAATCTTTGGCTTCACGGTGAACGGCCGGGTCATCTATAAGGATTTCATTCACATCCGGAGTAAAATAATCCCGGATCGACCTGACCACGAGATTTCTTTCTTTATATAACAGGGCAGGGGCTTTAACTTTCATGACATTGCCCTTTATATTTTTCCAGAGCCTTAAAAGATAGGCAAGATCTCCGGCTATCTGCGCTTTTGTGCAACCTATGCCTGCTGTCCTGACTATAATGCCGAATCCTTCGGGGATTTTAATTGTGCTTATTATTTCTTTCAGCCTTTTACGTTCTTCTTCGTCTTCGATTTTACGGGATACGCCAAGCCCTTCGCTTCCCGGCATAAGGACTATAAATCTTCCCGGGAGGGAAATGTACGTGGTGAGCATGCCCCCTTTTTTCATGAACGGGTCCTTCGTAACCTGCACCAGAAGTTCCTGCCCCTGTTTGACGATGCCGGTTATTGAACGGTTTCCCGAGTCGCTGTCCTGAAAGTAATCGCTGTGTATTTCATGTTTTTGTAAAAAGCCGTGGCGCTCGACTCCGTAATCGATAAAAACAGCCTGAAGACTGGGTTCTATGCGGACAATTATTCCCTTGTATATGTTGCTGTGCGTGATCTCTCTTGCCGCACTTTCAATATGAAATTCTTCAAGTTTGCTGTCTTTTACCTTTGCTATTCTGCACTCGGCCGGATCAACCGCATTTATCATAATCTTGCTGCTCATGTATGTTTTCCTTGATTATATCTTTGTTATATCTGTTTAATTTCAATCAGTATTTTATACGGAATTGGAACCGATCGATTTTTTGTTTGAATATGTAATTGCCGTCTGTAAGTCAAACAAATTATTTTTAATTACGGTTTGATTTTATATTAATATGGACTTTTTACGAAATCATCAAAACGTAATCTGTAAAATTTTTACCCGGCCTTGCTATTTATATTATATTATGGCATTAGAAGGCACTGTTTTAACGGTCAGGTCTGTTATTACATTATTTAAAAATATAAAGCCATTAGAATTTGGCGGATTTATTATGAGGTTCTATCTGACAATGGAAGAAAAGTATGATCCGGGAGTTATAGAAGCAAAGTGGCAGTCCCGCTGGGATGAATCGGGCCTGTTTAAAGTCTCTGAAGACCTTGAGAAAAAAAAATATTATCTTCTCGAGATGTTTCCATATCCTTCAGGGAAAATTCATATGGGGCATGTGAGAAATTACACCATAGGTGATGTGGTAGCAAGATATAAAAGGATGCGGGGATTTAATGTGCTGCATCCGATGGGATGGGATGCTTTCGGCATGCCGGCTGAAAATGCGGCAATAGCAAACAAGACGCATCCTGCAGCATGGACCTATCAGAACATCGACTACATGCGCATGCAGCTCAAACGGATGGGTTTTTCATATGACTGGGACAGGGAAATCGCAACCTGCAGGCCTGAATATTACCGTTGGGAACAATGGCTCTTTTTAAAGATGTATGAGATGGGGAATGCATACAGAAAAGAGTCCTTTGTCAACTGGTGCGAGTCATGCCGGACTGTTCTTGCCAATGAGCAGGTCGAAGCGGGTATGTGCTGGAGGTGCGGGAGGCAGGTCCGCCAGAAAAAGCTGAAGCAATGGTTTTTCAGAATAACGGAGTATGCCGAGGATCTTCTTTCCCATTGTGAAATGCTTCCCGGGTGGCCGGAAAAAGTAACGACCATGCAGAAAAACTGGATAGGAAAAAGCATCGGCGCCCGGATAAGTTTTCCTGTTGAAGGTACGGATGAGGATATTCCTGTTTTTACAACCAGGCAGGACACTGTTTTCGGCGCAACATTCATGTGCCTCGCTCCGGAGCATCCCCTTGTGCTGAAGCTTTCAAGGGGAACTGACCAGGAGAAGAAGGTTCTGGAGTTTGTCGAACGGATATCTCTCCAGGACAGATCAAGCAAGTCTATCGATAATTATGAAAAAGAAGGGGTCCATACAGGCGCATGGTGCATCAATCCGTTGAACGGGAAGCGCATGCCGATATACACGGCCAACTTTGCCTTAATGGAGTACGGCACCGGCGCTGTCATGTCCGTTCCTGCGCATGACCAGCGTGATTTCGATTTTGCAAAAAAATACAGGCTTGAAATTATAGTCGTTGTTAAGCCATATGACAGCGATCTTGATCCTGCAACAATGACCGGGGCATATGCCGGTGAAGGTATTATGGTCAATTCCGGGCAGTTTAACGGCATGAACAACAGAAAAGCCCTTGATGAGGTCGCGGCTTATCTTGAGAAAAACGGAACAGGCGAAAAGACAGTCAGTTATAGGCTGCGCGACTGGGGCATTTCAAGGCAGCGTTACTGGGGCGCCCCGATACCTGTAGTTCACTGTAAAAACTGCGGCATTGTCCCTGTTCCGGAAAAAGACCTGCCGATACTGCTTCCTGAAGATGCGGCACTGCTGGAAGGCGGACAGTCTCCCTTGCCGTCGCTTGAATACTTTAATAGAACAAAATGCCCCCGGTGCGGAAGTGAGGATGCAGCAAGGGAAACTGATACCATGGATACTTTCGTTGAGTCTTCATGGTATTTTGAACGCTATTGCAGCCCGAAGTTCGGGAAAGGGCTTTTCGATAAAAAAGCTGTTGATTACTGGATGCCTGTCGACCAGTACATAGGCGGAGTCGAACACGCCATATTGCATCTCCTTTATTCGAGGTATTTTACACGTGTCCTGAAGGATTTAGGGCTTGTCGGGTATAAAGAGCCGTTTACACGACTTTTAACCCAGGGCATGGTCTGCAAGGAGACCGTTTCATGCCCTGAGCACGGTTACTTGTTCCCTGAAGAGGTTGCAGGGGAAACCGGAAACCGCACATGCACAAAATGCGGAAAAGATGTAGTTACCGGACGCATTGAAAAGATGTCCAAGTCAAAAAGGAACGTCATTGATCCCAACTTCCTGCTTGATAAATACGGGGCGGATACGACAAGGCTTTTTTGCCTTTTTGCTGCTCCTCCGGAAAGGGATCTGGAATGGAACGAGCAGGGGGTTGAAGGCGGATACCGTTTCTTAACCCGTGTATGGAGGCTTGCAAAAAATTGGATTGACACAATAAAATATACCGAACCGTTTGACGGCGATCCCGGGCTGCTTGAAGGCAGTTTAAGGGAATTGTATAAGAAGACACACCAGACGATATCTAAGGTTACAAGCGACATAGAAGAGAGATTCCACTTTAATACTGCGATAAGCGCAGTAATGGAACTTGTCAACATGATGTATGCTATTGAAATCACTGAACATGCTCCTGAAAAAGCGGGGGTGATCCGTTTCGCGATTGAAACAGTCACGCTTCTGTTGTCGCCCATTGTTCCTCATTTTGCAGAGGAATTGTGGGAAGTCCTCGGACACAATACAAGCGTGCTGCTATCGCCGTGGCCCGTATACAGAGAAGATGCGCTTACAGAAGATGATCTTCTTGTCGTAGTCCAGGTTAACGGAAAGCTGAGAAGTAAATTTAACATAAGTCCGGACGCAGATGACGATGCAATAAAAGAGAGGGCCATGTTGGATGCAAATGTCGGAAAGTTTATTCAGGGCAGGCAAGTCAAGAAGGTCATCGTGGTTAAGAAAAAGCTTGTGAATATTGTCACATGAAGCATGGGAGGAGCTATTTTGATAAAGATGCGGCTCACGATATTGTTTGCGGCTGCGGCAGCATTATTGTTTTACGGCTGTGCTTACAGGTTTGCAGGAGGGGGTGATCTGCCTGCATCTGTTAAGAAAGTAAGCATATCGGTTCTGGAAAATAAGACGGCCGAAAGCGGCATTGAAAACATAATTACAAACGATCTTATCCATGAATTTACAAGAAACGGCAAGGTTGTGGCAAAAATAGACGGTGCCGACGCATATTTATCCGGGACAATCGAATCCGCCAATGATGAGGCGATTTCACATAAAGGTGATCACACTTCTCTTGAAAGGCGCGTAAAAGTTGTCCTTGGCTTGAAATTAAAAGACAGGAGCGGCAATATTATCTGGACCGGAAAAGATATTGCTGCGGATCAGGCTTTTCCCGTTATGGCGGACAAGCTTGAAACCGAACAAAAGAGGCGTACGGCTATTGCGGTCCTTTCAAAAAGGCTTGCGGAAAACGTTTATAACAGGCTGACGGATAATTTTTAGCCTGTTTATTTAAGAGTAACTATTCAGCCACAGATTCACACAGATGAACGCAGATAGATTTAAATACAAAGAAATAACCCCCCATGCCCATGATTTAGGGCACAACGAAGTATGAAAATTATCAAGCAGTTGGATTTTCATATAAAAAGAAAAAATATCAGTGATGATCAGCGTAGATCGGTGGCTGAGTAGTTACGTTTAAGAAAAATCAAATGTTTTGCCGGGAAAACTTCGAATATCCCGGCAAAACATAAAATCATGACTTTGTGTTGTTTACAAGTTTTGAAAGGCGGGATATTTTCCGGGAGGCGGTTCTCTTATGAATCACTCCGTTTTTTGCTGCCTTGTCAATAACGGATTTTGCGGCATCAAGGTTCTTCATGGATGATTCCCTGTTTTCACTGTTGCCCGCCGCAATCCTCACATCCTTTACGATATTCTTTACCTTGGTTTTGGTAGACCTGTTGCGCAGGCGTCTGATTTCATTTTGACGTGCACGTTTTAAAGCTGATTTATGATTTGCCAAATTATATAACTCCTTTTGTTGATTTTTTTGAGAGTGTCTGTTTACAAAATTGTATGGAACCTGTCAAGAAATATTAGATTAAATTATAACAAGTTTGCAACATCTTTTATTTATCCGTCCGGGGAGAGGGAGAGATCGGGGAATATTTATGCCTGACCCTGAAAAAACACTCGTGACAAAAGCCGCAGTGGTGGTGGGCAGTGCTACACTGCTTAGCCGCATATTGGGCTTTGTAAGGGATATTATCATAGCGTGGTACTTCGGTGCCGGACTCTGTTCCGACGCTTTTTTTGTGGCCTTCAGGATCCCAAATCTTTTTCGAAGGCTGTTTGCCGAAGGATCGCTCAGTATCTCTTTCATACCTGTCTTTGCGGAATGCCTCACAAAACAGGGAAAAGATGAAGCAAACAGGCTTGCCGGATCGGCAGTGCGGCTTCTTTCATTAATACTGATTGTTGCTGTAATTTCAGGGATATTGTTGTCCCCTCTGATTGTAAAGCTTATAGCTCCTGGATTTTCGGATACGGCCGGGAAATATGCGCTTACCGTATCTCTTACAAGAATTATGTTTCCCTACCTGTTTTTTATATGCCTTGTGGCGCTTTTTATGGGCATTCTGAATGTGCTGGGTCATTTCGCTGCGCCGGCTTTTGCGCCGGCCATATTGAATATATCAATGATAGCAGCACTGCTTTTTATTCCAGCCGGCGCCGGTGAACCTGCAAAGATTCTTGCCGCAGGCGTGCTGGTTGGCGGCTTTCTGCAGCTTGCGGTCCAGATTCCATTTCTGATAAAAAAAGGGGTATATTTCTGGAAGGGCTCCGGTATATATCATCCCGGCTTAAAAGAGGTCGGAACCCTCATGCTGCCGGCCATATTCGGAGCAGCGGTATACCAGATAAACATCCTTATCGGGACGCTGCTGGCTTCGTTTCTGCCTGAAGGGAGTGTTTCTTACTTGTATTATGCCGACAGGCTTGTGCAGCTGCCTCTGGGAATTTTTGCAATTTCTGCCGCAACGGCCATATTTCCCGCTCTTTCCCGGCAGGCTTCCGGAAATGACATGGGAGCCTTCAGAGAGACTTTTGATTACTCCATTAGAATAGTCCTGTTTATTACATTTCCCTGCATGATAGGACTTATTGTTTTGAGGGAGCCGATTGTAGCGCTCCTTTTTAAAAGGGGAGAATTTGATGCACAAACCGCAGCATTGACTGCCCAGGCCCTTTTATATTATAGTATGGGCCTGTGGGCGTTTGCTTCAGTCAGAATTGTCGTTTCGATGTTTTACGCGCTCAGGGATACAAGAACTCCGGTAATTACGGCTTTAATATCTTTTCTGGCAAATGTTGTTCTCAGCCTTTTGCTGATGAAGCCGCTCAAACATGGAGGGCTTGCGCTGGCGACTTCATTGTCTTCAATGCTGAATGTTGCGCTTCTCTTGCTGGCGCTCGACATAAAAATAGGATCTCTTGGGTTAAAGAGGCTGAAAGAATCGGTTTTTAAAATTGCAGCGTGTTCGTTGATTATGGGAGGCATCGTCTGGGGTCTCGCATCATTTATTATGCATACTGAAAATTTATCTTTCATAGGACAGCTGTCAGGTGTAACCTGTTGCATATTAACCGGTATAGTTTCATACGCCGTTTTATCCTTTTTAATTAAGAGTCCTGAAATAAAGAGTCTTGTTGCTTTGGCCGGAAGGGGCATAAAAAAAGGTGACTAAAAAGAATAAAATACTGTTAAGTATTGGGATGGGTGTAATTTTTTCATTTTTTCTGCTGGTTATTTTCGGTGATGATGCCCTTCTTGAACTGAACTGGGTCAAAAGAGAAAGGAATATCCTTATTAAGAAAAATGAAGAACTTGCGCGGGAGAACAACTCAATGTATACCGAGATAGAACGATTGAGACATGATCCTGAATACATTGAAAATGTTGCCAGAAGGGAATTGGGTATGATTGGGAAAAACGAGATTATTTTCAAGGTTGAAAAGAAAACAGATTCCGGCGCGGACGGTGGAAAAAAATAAGAGAACTCAATGTCATTTGCATATGACCATTTGGTTCATGTAGTTATCATACTGGAGGAAGACATGAATGGCTGATGATAGCGATTTCAATACTGTTACCATGGCAAGGGTATTTGCCGGTCAGGGGTTATACGATAAGGCGGCCGGAATATACCATAAATTGCTGGAACAGGATCCGGACAGAAGTGATCTTATAGATGCCCTTTCAGAGCTTGAGAAAATCAGGGCAGAGAAGGAGAAGGATCTGAAAAGAACTCTAGTCCCGTTATTTTCCGAATGGTTTGATCTTGCATTAAGCAATAACAGGATCGAACTGCTCAATAAACTTAAGAAGAGGCGATAAACCGTCAATTACAGGAGTACATGGAAGACAACCTGTCTGTTTCACTTAAAGGACAATTTCTGCTGGCCATGCCTGACCTTGCCGATTTGAATTTTTCACGGACGGTGACATGTATTTCGGAGCATAACTCGGCAGGGGCTCTCGGCATAGTGATAAACAGGATGAGTCCTTCGATTACAGGAAAAGATATTTTTGATGAACTCAAGGTTGAATATGTTCCACGTGCGGAATCGATACCGGTATTTATCGGGGGTCCTGTTCATATGGGTGAAATATTCATTCTTCACGGATCGCCGTTTACCTGGAACGGATGTTTCATGATTACCCCTTTTCTTGCCATGAGCAATACAATTGACATCCTCAAGGCAATAGCCAAAGGAAGAGGGCCTCAATCCTATATAATTGCCCTGGGATGCGCGGGGTGGGGGCCCGACCAGCTCGAATCCGAAATAAGGCAAAATGCATGGCTTACATGCTCAATATCGGAGGAGATTATTTTTAAGACAGCGGTTGAAGTGAGATGGGAGCAGACGGCAAAAAAAATGGGAATAGATCCCATTTTCCTTTCTTTAAAAGCCGGGCATGCTTAATATTTCCGGTTATTCCTCTTCCTTCGGTTTTGCTTTCGGCTTTTTCTTTTTCAGGCAGATCCTGTCCTTTCTTACAAAGGCGCATAGCTTCGGGTTATAATATTCTTTGCAATTTAACGGATTATATAACGGACATTCAGGATGTTTTTTTGACATAACCTGTTTTTTCCTTCTGATAGTATAATTTTACCAAACGAAAGCAGCTCTTCGAAACAATAATTTTCACCCTGCTTTACTGCTTAAGTTTGATCTGTGAATCCTTTAACATAAAATCTTAAAAGTTACAAGCTATTACCTTAAATCAAATAATATTATTTGGGATCATCTCCAAATTAGTTGGTGATCCTATGAGGATTCAAGGATTCAAGGGTTCCATGATTCCAGTGACCGGAAAAGCGAGCGAATTCTCCACAGCTTGCTGCGGGGGGGCTTCAATTTCCGACTTCTGAGCAGATACTGACACGTTATGCCGAAAGCAGTTTGTTTAGGTTTGTTCTTGCAAACTCTATCGAAGGATCAAGCTCAAGTGCCACCCTGTAATAATAAACGGCTTTTTCCTTTTCGCCCATATCCCGATAATTTGATGCCATGTTGGCGTAGTCAATTGCAGAGCCGGGATTGATTTTTAAAGCATTCCTGAAATTTTCTATCGCCGAATCATACTCCTTCAGCTTGAAGTGGCAGAATCCCATCAGGTTATAGATGTCGGTTCTTTCCCTGTCGTATTTTTCGCCTTCTTTCAACACGGCAAGAGCCTGCCGGTATTCCCCCATCTCTTTGTAGCAAATTCCCATGTATGAAAAGATACTGGGCATATCCTGCTCCGGCGGTTCGAGTTCAAGGGCTTGCCTGAAATAAGGGAGGGCCGATACCGGATTATTCAATGAAAGATATGATTGTCCGGTATAAAATTTTATGTAGTATTTTCCGGGAAGTATTTTGTCAATTTTCTGCAATTCATAAAAGGCGTCTTCGGGTTTGCAGTTTTCAACAATAATCTTTGCGCAGAACAAGCCTATACTTGTGCCGATGGCCCTTTCCCTGAAATGGGTTCCGGGGATAATGGTATAGAATGCCGGTATCTGAAGCTTTGGATGCATTGTATTGATGACTATGACTTCCATTCCGTTTTTCGCGAGAGCTGCCGTCAGGTTCTCCACCTCGGTTTTGATGTTGTTGTCGGAGAGATCCGGCAGGCTTTGAATCTTTGTAGTTGTTTCGGCTTCAATAATAAAGCAGGCTTCATCGGTTGTTTTAAATTTTGGAAGGCCGCTAGCGACATAATTTGAAGATGTGTTGAAATCACCGGCAAGCTGGGCTGTTTCAGTAAGAGCCCTGCTGAGAGCTTTTTGAGGGTCCGGGGTTGTTCCGGCCGTCCATACGATTTCACTTTTATCCGGGAAAGTTAACGGGTCATAGGCGAGCACTCCGACGGTAGGTATGCCAAGCCCCATGGAAAAGTCTGAGATAAAAAGATTGATTCCCGCCGAGCGGTATTTTTTCAGCATTTCGACTACCATGGGATCAGTTGCAGAATCAGGGTTGATTCCTGGAACTTTCAGGCTTTTGTTGCCGATTATTGACGAAACGTGTCTTTCAACTATTTCACATATTCCCTGGTTTAGGGCTTCTTCAACACAATTTCCGGCTGACGGACCGTTGAATTCGTTAATCATGTAAAACCAGTTGAAAGGTATAAGCACTTCCTCTTTCCTTGTCAGGTTATAGGCCCACGTCCATTTCAGCGTCAGATTTTCAAAAATTTTGCGGGTTATTCCGATATCTTCTGAAGAATCATGAACAGACTTTGCAATCATATCAAAAGGAATGGCGGCATCCCTGATATTTGAATATTTTTCATAGAAAAAATTCCCGGGATTCCTGCAAAAAGAGAAAAAACTGAATCTTTCCGCAAGCTCCATTACGGCGCTTGCTTCGGCCTGGGATGGAGTGGCTCCTTTTCCCATCTGTTTTTTCGTTCCTGTAACAGCAGAGGCATCTTTTCCGCACCTGCTGAAGTAGACCGGTATGCCGAGTCTTCCGTTATCAATTCTTTCTGTGTTTTGGAGAATATCAAGATTGAGGGTTTTCAGCTTTTCCTTAAAGGTTTTTATGGTTTCTTCCGGTGATTTTATCTTATCCTGATCGAGCGTAAAACGCTTGAAAGCGTCATTAAGAATAACCTTGTAACTCATTTATTAATCCTCCAGTGGTTTTGAATGTAACGGCTTTTTGAATAAACCGTCAGATTACTCTATCACCTTTCGCCGTAAATTTAAATTTTTTTAAATTGACCGTTTCTTTTCGATTTGCTAATAGAGATGAAAAACGTGGGGATGTAGCTCAGTTGGGAGAGCGCGGCGTTCGCAACGCCGAGGCCAGGGGTTCGAACCCCCTCATCTCCACCAGACAGTCCAAAATAAAATTATAGGTTGCTTATGGAACGCACAGCAGATGTTGACCGCAAGACAAAAGAGACTGCAATAAGTTTGAAGCTTTGCCTGGACGGAACCGGTAAGCACGAGATAAACACGGGCATCCCTTTTTTTGACCACATGCTTTCTCTTTTTTCAGCACATGGTTTTTTTGATCTTTTTATCACCGCAAGGGGCGATATTGAAGTCGACTACCATCACACCGTTGAAGATGTCGGTCTTGTATTGGGGGATGCGCTGGACAAAGCGCTTGGAGACCGAAAGAGCATAAGACGTTTCGGGTATGTTACGGTTCCGATGGACGATGCCCTGACTTCAGTTGCGATTGATCTATCGAACCGGCCTTACCTTGTTTACAATGTAACTCCCATGCCGTTTCCGGGGGGGGATTTCGATATAAGCCTTGCAAGGGAATTTTTCAGGGCTTTTTCCACACGGAGCGGTATGAATCTTCATATCAATGTACTTTACGGCCAGAATGAACATCACATAATCGAATCTGTTTTCAAAGCCGCAGGGAGAGCTCTGGATCAGGCAACTTCATTTGATGAACGTATAACAGGTATATGTTCAACAAAAGGAGTGCTTTAAACAGGAGAAAACCTTTTCATTCCCAGGGACCATTATGGAAAAGCAAAAATCCTTATGTTTAAAATTATGCTGCCTGCTGCTTTCCGTTTTTTTGATGCTGCCGGCCTGCAGTGCCGGCATGGTTGCACACGAGTCGGCAGCATCGCCTGAAAGCATGAAAAATGTTCTCGTTCTGCCTTTTAAAGATATCTCCGCATTGTATGGTGAGGAGAACAACTTGAGATGTCCGGTGTGCGGGAAGGTGTTTCTGACCGGAAATGTTGCGGAAGGCGCAGATGTTATTTTGACGAAACACCTCATTTCACTGCTTAAAAGCCACACAGGTTTTAAAATTATATATCCCGGTGAGGAACGGATGCTTTCGAATGGTTTCAATACCGGCAACGAAAACAGGCCCTCCGAAGTTAAAAAAATAGCCGAAAACGGACAATTACTCGGAGCCGATACCGTCATAATCGGACATATATACCGTTTCAGAGAGCGGGCAGGAACAAGCTATTCGGTTGAATCGCCTGCTTCCGTTGCCTTTGATCTGCATTTCATAAGCGTACCCGACGGACGTGTTGTCTGGACAGGGCATATGGATGAAACCCAGCGTCCGCTCAGCGAGAATCTTTTTGAGATAGGCTCTTTCATTAAACGGAAAGGAGAATGGGTTACTGCCGGGGATCTGGCAATTTCGGGTCTTGAGAGCATGCTTAGGATATTTTTCACAAAATGATTGTAATACCTGCAGTAGATATAAAAAACGGAAAATGTGTAAGGCTCCGGCAGGGAGAAAAGGACCTCGAGACGGTTTTTTCGGATGACCCGGCTGCTATGGCAAAAAGATGGGAGAATGAGGGAGCTGAATTAATCCATGTTGTCGACCTTGACGGGGCCTTTGAAAAGAGTCCCCGAAATCTTCCGGCCATCAAAGAAATATTATCACGGGTAAATGCCGGTGTACAGATCGGCGGAGGGATAAGAACCGAAGAGACAATCGGGATGTTTCTTGACATAGGCGTTAAAAGGGTTGTCATCGGAACCGAGGCGCACAGGAATCCCAGACTTGTAAAAAATGCCTGCAGGCTCTATCCGGGAAGAATCGTGGTCGGAATTGATGCCCGGAAAGGGCTGGTTGCAATAGAGGGATGGACCAGAACAACGGATATGAAAGCCATAGATCTTGCAAGGATTTATGAAGATTGCGGAGTTGCTGCGATTAATTTTACGGATATATACAGGGATGGAATGGAGACAGGGCCTAATCTTGAAGAGACCCGCCTCCTCGCGGAATCGATATCGATACCCGTAGTTGCATCAGGCGGTGTTTCGACAATAGAAGATATAAAAAACATACTTTCTCTCGAAAGCTGCGGAGTTATCGGAGTTATCACAGGCAAAGCCATTTACAGCGGAACACTTGACTTTAAGGAAGCTGTCAGAATTGCCGGAAAAAATCAGACACATCATTCTTAGTATTCATAAACAAAATTTTCTCAAAATATATTGACATAAGTTGTTGCGGTGATTAAGTTAAAAATTTAATTACGGAAACAGGTTAACAGCTTATCGAGGTAACCATAATACTGTTTTATAAATGTAAACTTTCTTGGATAAGTAGTAAGTTGTTGATAACCATTCCTATTTTTAAGGACCTTCCGTTGTCAGGTGTTATTTCTGTCCCATAAATTGGAGGGTGCTCTTCTTGGCGGTTTTTATTCCCGAAGAAAAAATTACAGAAATCAAAAATGCGACGGACATCGTGGAAATTATTTCCGGGTCTGTGCTGTTAAAAAAATCCGGGAGGAACCATCTCGGTTTATGCCCGTTTCATGCGGAAAAAACGCCGTCTTTTACAGTAAGCTATGAAAAACAGATATTTTATTGTTTTGGATGCGGTGCCGGGGGAAACGTCTTTGCTTTCCTGATGAAGAAAGAGGGGCTGACATTTCCAGAGGCTGTTAAGTATATTGCCGGAAAATACGGAATTGATATTCCGGCAGAATCTATGACACCGGAACAAAAAAAAAGAATAAGTGAAAAAGAAAGCCTTCTTTCTGTCAATAAACAGGCAATGGATTTTTTCTGCAAGTCTCTTTTTGAAGGCAGTTCAGGCAAAAGGGCGCTTGATTATCTTAACAAAAGGGAGATATCTGAAAAAACCATCCTGAATTATCATATTGGTTATGCTCCGGAAGGCTGGAATACTCTGTATAATTATCTGACTAAAAAAAAGATCCCGCCGGGACAGATTGAAAAAGCCGGATTGATTATTCAAAGGAGCAATTCGCCGGGTTTTTACGACCGTTTCAGGGACAGGATAATTTTTCCCATATTTGATCCAAACTCACAGGTTATCGGTTTCGGAGGGCGGGTCATGGACGATTCGCTTCCCAAATATCTTAATTCGCCTGAAACGGCTGTATTCAGCAAGAGCCGCTCTCTGTACGGTCTTAATGCCGCAAGAAGTGAGTGCAGGGTTACTGAAACCGTTTATATCGTTGAAGGTTACTTTGATCTTCTTTCTCTCCATCAGCACGGGATGAAAAACAGCGTAGCCACACTGGGTACCGCCATTACCCCTGAACATGTGCAGATGTTAAGGGGGATTATCGGGAAAGACGGCAAATTCATACTTGTTTATGATTCGGATGATGCGGGCATAAAGGCGGCATACAGGAGCATTGAGATATTTGACAGGGGATATGCAGATGCAAAAATTCTGGTGCTTCCTTCAGGATACGATCCTGATTCATACCTTGTAAAGTTTGGCGCGGAATCTTTCAGGAAAGCTGTGTCAGGATCTCTTGGCGCAGTCTCTTTTTTGATAAACAGCGCGATAAAAAAACACGGTTTGTCGGTCGAAGGAAAGATCAGAGTTATCTCGGAGATGAAAACCGCTCTTGCTTCAACAGCGGACGGAGTTGCGAGGTCTCTTTATATAAGGGAACTTGCTGAAAAAATTGATATTGATGAATCTGCAATTCATGAAAGAGTGAAAGACGCGCAGGCAGGCAGGAAAAACGGGGAAACTCTATATGGGTCAAACGGAGGCGGCATTAATGCGGACAGAGGGGCGGAAGGCTCCGCGGGATGGAACAGTTCTGCGTCCGGCATGGGAAAAGGAAGCAGGCTTGAGCGGCAGATAATAGCTATGATGCTTCAATTTCCTGAAATACTTCCGGAAATAATAAAACGTGATGTGTTGAACAATTTCACCGATGAAGTTTTAAAATCGATGGGAACAGCCATCATGGAAAAAAAATGTTCACGGGAGATGAAAGCACCGGATGTAACGCAGGCCTTTGATGATGAAGAGAAAAACCGCATAGCGGCCTTTCTTGCCATTAACGAAGAGGCCTGGACAAGGGAAGGTTGCATAAGGCTGATGACACAGTTTGAATACAGCCGGAAACGGCATAAAGATACCAGCACAAAAAAAATAAAGGCGGCTGAAGAAACAAAGGATGAAAAGTTGCTGTTGGAATTATTGAGGGAAAAGCAGATTCAGGCACTGAAAAAAAAGGAATATAACCTGAAAGCTTCGGGAGGCGAAACTCTATGACAAGGAAATCCGCTGACAAACGGGAAAGCAAAAAGAAAAAAAATAAAAAGACCGGGGCAAAGGCGCCTGTCTCAAAAACGGAAAGGTCTAAATCTTTAAACAAAGAAGGCTTCAAAGACCTTATATCAAAAGGAAAAAATCAGGGATATATAACCTATGATGAGCTTGGTGAAAGCATGTCCGATAATGTCCTTTCTCTCGACAGGATAGATGAAACGCTTATGCTGTTTGACGAACATGACATCGAAATCGTTGATGACGGTAAACATAAGAGAGACGGCGAAAAAGGGATAAAGGAAAAAAAGGTAAAGCGCGGGGAATCGGCATCGGCAAATTTCGGAACAGTGACTGATCCTGTCAAGATGTATCTGCGCGAGATGGGTCTTGTTACCCTTTTGAGCAGGGAGGGTGAAGTTGAAATAGCGAAGAAAATTGAAGACGGCGAGCAGGAGGTTTTAAGAGCCCTGATTGATATGGTGCCCGGGGTTGAATGCATTATAGACCTTGGAATGCAGATTGAAAGCGGATCTCTCCGCCCTAAACATGTTCTAAAAGATTTTGATGAAGGCGATACTTATGTTGACGAGATGATCCAGGTCGATAATTTCATTAAGGCGATCCATTCCATTAAAGATATACATGAAGAAAACAAAGTGTTACGAGAGAAGCTCTATTCCCCCAAAATCGACAGGGAGGAGCAGCGCAGGATAAAAAAGCTGATATTCGCAAATAACAATAAAATATTTGAACTTCTGAAAGAATGGCGTCTTGAAAGCGGTGTTCTTGACAGGATTGAATCGGCCATGAAAGGACATATAGGCTGGTTCGAGTCTGTGGAAAAAAAGATTGTGTATTGTGCGGAGAAGACAGGTTCGTCGCTGTCAGAGCTCCGGGCCAATATTAAATCAAGGAATCATTTCACCAAATGGGCCAGGTCCCGCTGCAAGCTTGGAAGGGATGATCTTTCATCGCTCTTTGATGAGATCAGAAAAAATCATGAGCTTATAGAAGTAAGAGAGCTTCAGATTAAATCCAATTGCCGCACATTGAGAAAAATCATGACCTCTGTTGCGGAAGGGAGATTGAATGCGAAACTAGCCAAGAGCGAACTGACAAGGGCCAACCTTCGCCTTGTTGTCAGCATAGCAAAGAAGTATACGAACAGGGGCCTCCAGTTTCTGGATCTGATCCAGGAAGGGAACATCGGCCTCATGAAAGCTGTCGACAAGTTTGAATACAGGCGCGGCTATAAATTCAGCACATATGCAACATGGTGGATCAGGCAGGCCATAACAAGGGCTATCGCCGATCAGGCGAGGACTATCCGTATCCCGGTGCATATGATCGAAACAATAAACAAGCTGATTCGGACATCAAGATACCTTGTCCAGGAGCAGGGACGCGAACCCTCTCCCGAAGAGATTGCGGAAAAAATGGAAATTCCGCTTGAAAAAGTCCGCAAGGTTTTGAAGATAGCGAGAGAGCCTATATCTCTTGAAACCCCTATCGGAGAAGAAGAAGACAGCCATCTTGGAGATTTTATAGAAGATAAGAAGTTCATGCTTCCTTCCGATGCGGCGATAAACCAGAACCTGGCCGAACAAACAAGAAAGGTGCTTGCAACTCTAACTCCGCGCGAAGAAAAGGTTTTAAGGATGCGGTTCGGAATCGGAGAGAAGGCCGATCATACTCTGGAAGAGGTAGGCCAGGATTTTCAGGTGACACGTGAGCGTATAAGGCAGATAGAGGCCAAGGCATTAAGAAAACTGAGGCATCCTACAAGGAGCCGGAAGTTAAAAAACTTCATTGAAACGTGACGGCTTCGTAAAAAGTCATTCTGCTGTGTTGCGCTTCATCTTTCGTCATTGCAGCGTACCAAAAAGTACGCTTCATTCCTCAAGATTCGCGCGCCTTGCATAATGAGCTTTTTACTTTGCCGTCTGAACTTTGACTTTTTACGAACTCGTCAAATGTAGTGCTTGACAAAGTATTCTTATAAATATAAATGTCAGGCGCAGAAGATGGTTTGAGGGCCCATAGCTCAGCTGGTAGAGCCACCGGCTCATAACCGGTCGGTCCCTGGTTCGATCCCAGGTGGGCCCATACCTGTTAAGCCGCTGTAAAAAAAAGTGGTAATCTGGACGTTAAAAACGGCATAAGGAGCCGTAAGCCGTGACTGGCATAAGGAGCCGTAACAAAATGGTCAGAAATGTAATTGTTATTTTGTAACGGCTCCTAACCCCGATAAACGGGATACGTACCTTTACGAAATAATTTTCTGCCAACACCGCGCAGAAAATTATTTCTAAGGTACT
>JAUYEO010000327.1 GCA_030689795.1 Desulfobacterales bacterium
CGTACCAGTAAGTACGCTTCATTCCTCAAGATTCGCGCGCCTTACATAATGAGCTTTTTACTTTGCCGTCTTAATCATGACTACGAACTTATCAGTCCTGTTTTTCATTTAAAAAAAAACAATAAGAAGGCTTGACTCGAATTATCAATTGGTATAAGGACTTTGCCCGATATACGAAAAAATGGCTGAGTAGACTGCTCATTGTTCAATTTTATAATTAAAGGAGATAATAAAATGGCTTTTAATCCTATTGTTGATGAAGAAAAATGCCAGGGATGCGGCGAGTGTGTTGATGTTTGCCCCGTTGAAGTTTTCGAATTGCAGGGTGAGAAATCTGTTGCTGTCAATGCGGAAGAATGCCTTGGCTGTGAAAGCTGTATCGAGGTTTGTGAACCCGGCGCAATTACTGTTGAAGAGACATAATATTTTAAAGTCCCCCGGTTGATCTGCCGTATCATGCAGCCGGGGGACTTTAGTACCTTAGAAATAATTTTCTGCGCGTTTCCGGCAGAAAATTATTTCGTGAAGGTACTTATCCCGTTTATCGGGGTTAGAAGCCGTTACGAAATAACTAGTGCATTTCAGACTTTTTTGTTACGGCTCCTTATGCCGATTTTCCATCCGGATTGTTTTCAACCGGTCAAAAAAGACTATGGCTCCATCAAAACCTGCAAAATATCCTTGTTCAGCATTTGTAAGACAGCAACTCACCTGTTCCCCCGTAAAAGATATTCCTGATTCTGTTACTGCCGCACTTTCATCTCTTTTTTCACGCAATTTTAAACATGGAGAAACCGTTGCGGTTGCTGTCGGCAGCAGGGGAATAGATAAGATAAATTTCGTTGTTTATCATTGTGTCAGATATCTTGAAAAGATGGGATTAAAGCCTTTTATAATTCCTGCCATGGGAAGTCATGGGGGGGCGACGGCCGAAGGGCAGAGAAAAGTGCTTGAGAAGCTTGGGATTGCCGGATCTGAAATCGGAGTTCCGGTTTTTCCGGATATGGAAACAGAAAGTATCGGGAAGCTGCCGTGCGGTTTGAATATCCATATTTCAAAAAGAGCTCTTCTGGCCGATCATGTTGTGGTGATAAACAGGATAAAGCCTCATACGAAATTCAGGGCGGAAATAGAAAGCGGGCTTTCCAAAATGCTGACGATAGGGCTCGGGAAGGCGGAAGGCGCTGCAGCTTTCCACAACTTTGCAGTCAGGCACGGGTTTGGGATTATTGAAGAGGCGGCAGGTATCGTCCTCAAAAATATCAGACTCCTGTTCGGGCTTGCTCTCCTTGAGGACGGGTATGGAAATCTTTCGAAAATCGAGGCCGTTCCGCCTTCCGCTCTTATCGGCCGTGAAAAAGAGCTTCTCAAGGATGCCAGGAAAATGATAGGAAGCATCCCGTTTGATTCTCTGGATCTTCTGATTGTCGATTTGTTCGGAAAAGATATAAGCGGCATAGGGATGGATTCAAACATTACAGGGCGTCACAGGGATATCGTGGGGGATTTTTATGTCTCTCCTCATGCAAAGCGCATTTTTGTGAGGGATTTATCTCCCGGTTCGGATGGAAACGGAAACGGCATAGGTCTTGCCGACATAACGACAACCCGTCTTGTGAACAGTCTCGATATGGAGAAGACTTACGCTAATGCCATAGCCGCAATTTCACCCGAAAAAGCGGCTATTCCTGTTCATTTTGATACAGACCGCAAATGCCTTGATGCCTGCGCCAAAACACTTGGTCTCGATTCGATGAAAAATGCAAGAGTAGTAAGGATCAAAAGCACAAAAAGCCTTGAGCATATCCAGGTTTCGAAGGCGCTCGAACCCGAGATTGAATCAAACCAGGATATTAAAAGGGTTTCCCCGTGGGAGCCCTTTAAGTTTGATGAAAATGATAACCTGCTCCCGTTTCCGTCCCCGGATTTCTTCCTGGTAAATGGTGCTAATTTCTTATAGTCCCATGATTCTCGTTGCAAATTCTCCCAAAAGATTGATAATAAAGAGCCAACTGCAAAAGTCGTCATTCCCGTGCAAACGGGAATCCAGAAATTTTTGCAACATATTGAAAAGACTGGATTCCCACTTTCGTGGGAATGACAAATTCTTCTCTTTTTAGGACTTTTGCAATTGGCTCATAAGGTATACTTGTTTAATAAAGTCGACGGTTTCTTAAAAAGTCGAAAATCCCGTCACTCTCGTGAAAATCCGCCGCGGCGGACTTCCGCTGGAATGACGAAAAAGGAAAAATACGGACTTTTTACGAATCCATCATTGTTAATGTTTTCGTAAACAGGTAATTTAATATGAAACAATATATTATTGACGAGTTAAGATACAACGACTATGAAAAGGTGAAGTTATACCTTGATGAGAACCTGGGAGCTTCGGAAATCGGCGGGATTTACTGGTTGCCGATTGATAAAGAGATAATGACAGGTGAACAGGCAGCTCATACTGAATGCCTGCCGCTTTTTTTCGTTATTGACCTCAAACCGGAGCTTATTTCCTGCGAGCTTCTTGTGCGTACGAAAAAACGGATCAAATGCAGCTGCATTGACTATGCCACTGAAAAACAGCGGAACTGGCTTATTCAATATACTGATGATATGCTCAAGCAGCTTGAAATTTCGATATGATGGTTTCGAAAAAGTTCAAATTTTACCACGAAGGCCACGAAGAAAGAGATAGAATTTATAATGTTTTCAGCTTCGCGTCCTTCGTGCTCTTCGTGGTTTAAAAAAAAGTAGTAAGATTTTACGACTTTTTACGAAAATATCGATAATGCTTTTCAAAAATTTCGGGAAATGACATGTTAATGACCGCGGCTATTCTTGTATGGATTGTGCTGGCAACTGTTCTTTTCGGAATATTGGCGATCTTTGCATCCTTTGTCGATATGAAGGGGCGCCTCCCGCACAAGGTTGCCGGTATATGGGCGCGGTCCATACTGGCCTTAAGCCCCATAGAATTGACGGTTAAAGGCCTTTCGAATATAGATCCGGCGAAGTCTTACGTTTGTATGTCCAATCACCAGAGCAACTATGATATTCCTATTCTTTTAGGACGTCTTCCGGTTCAGTTCAGATGGCTTGCAAAAATAGAGCTTTTCCGTATACCGCTCTTCGGGTATGCGATGAAAAGGGCCGGGTATATCTGCATAGACCGTTCAAACCGGGAATCAGCCTTTGAAAGTCTGAAAAAGGCTGCCGGAATAATAAGAAACGGCGTTTCCGTCATGATTTTTCCCGAAGGAACCAGAAGCAGTGACGGCAATATAGGTTCCTTTAAAAAAGGCGGGTTTGTTCTTGCGATTGAGTCGGGTGTCCCGATTCTGCCGATTATTATCCTGGGCACATTTTCAGTCATGTCAAGAAGCAGGCTCCTCATTAAACCCGGCAAGGTTACCCTTGAAATACTGGAACCGGTGGAGACCTCAGGTTTTACAAAAGAAACCAAGGATGAGCTTATGGAAAAGATCAAAAATATTATGTGTGAATCCGTTGATAAGAAAAAGAAGGATATTTTGTGATGTTAAAAATCATTCCTCTCGGCGGGCTTGGTGAAATCGGCCTTAATATGATGGCTTTTGAGTATGACGACTCGATATTCGTGGTTGATGCCGGGCTCATGTTTCCTGAAGATTACATGCTGGGAGTCGATTTTGTAATTCCCGACATGCTCTACCTGAAGCAGAACAAGCTGAGGATACTCGGAATAGTGTTGACACATGCCCATGAAGATCATATCGGCGCGCTTCCGTATCTGCTGAAAGATATCAATGTGCCTGTTTTCGGCACCCCGTTTACACTCGGGCTTGTCCGTCACAAGCTTGAGGAGTCCGGCCTTCTTGCATCGGCTTCTTTGTATGAAATTTCACCCGGAGAAAAACTGAAGCTCGGTTCATTTGAAATTGAGTTTATAAGGGTCGGCCACAGCGTGATTGACGGAGTCGGACTTGCGATAAGGACCCCTTTAGGGCTGATTATTCATACGGGTGATTTTAAAATCAGCCACACATCCATGGACGGGATGATGACCGATGTTCACAGCTTCGCGCGTTGCGGAGGTGAGGGGGTTTTATGCCTTCTTTCCGATTCGACAAACATTGAGAAAGAGGGTTATACTATTTCCGCAAAGGAGATCGGCGAAACTCTCGCAAGGATTACGACGGGGTGCAAAGGGAGGGTAATCATCGCCCTTTTTGCTTCCAATATCGCAAGGATCCGGCAGATAGTCAATATCGCAAAAGAGAGAGATAAAAAGATTATTTTCAACGGCAGAAGCATTGAGATAAGCGTCGGCATTGCAAAAGATCTCGGCTATCTGAAAGTGCCCGATGGGCTCGAGATAGACATGAACCAGATAAACGAATTTTCAGATGACGAAATAATCATGATTACCACCGGCAGCCAGGGGGAACCATTGTCCGTCCTTGCGCGTATGGCGGCCGGTACGCACAAACAGATAGCTGTGAAAAAAAATGATACTGTTATTCTTTCTTCCAAGTTTATTCCGGGAAACGAGAAAGCCATAACCAATATCATCAACAAGCTTTATAAACGCGGGGCGGATGTAATATATGAAAAAATATCGAATATCCATGTATCGGGGCATGCTTTCAAAGAAGAGCTGAAACTGATGATAAACCTGACAAAACCCGAATATTTTATTCCGATTCACGGAGAATACAGGCATCTGGTTCTGCATTCGCGCCTTGCTGAAGAAGTGGGAATAAAGAAGGAAAAGATACTTCTTGCTGAAAACGGACAGATAATCGAATTTGATGCTAAAGGCGGCAGGATAAAGGATGAAGTTCCGACAGGCCGTATTCTGGTTGACGGGAAGGGGATCGGGGATGTAGGAAGGAGCGTTCTTAAAGAAAGAAGGGCGCTTTCCGAAGAAGGGCTTGTGGTCGTCAATATGGCATTTGACGAGGAGACCGGAATTATCGTTTACGGGCCTGAGATAGTTTCGAGGGGTTTTGTTTTTGAAACGGAAACCGGGCATCTTCTCGAGGATGCAAAATGTGTTATTCTTGAAATAGTAGATGAGATAACTCCCGATGTGCCGGACAGGGTCAATAAAATAAGATCCAAAGTGCAAATAGCTTTAAGAAAATATTTTAATTTCGCGATAAAACGGCGGCCGGTTATTCTGCCCTTTATTGTTGAGATATAGAAGGCCGTCCGGGGGCCAGGGGATCAGGGATCAGGGATCGGGGAACAGGGGGTAACAATTAGCGAACAGGGATCAGTAGTCGGGGGGCAGGGAGCAGGCAAGGCATAGGGGTTGTGAGTCGGGAGGGTTTTTCACTTGAACCCTCGAATCCTTTGTTTCAACGATGTGCGACATTCGAAATTCGAAGTACGAGTGAGGCGAGAGGCGAAAGGCAGGACAATTAATATGCGCAAGGAATTAATCGGAATATTTCTGTTTTTTCTTGTTGTTTTTACATTGATAAGCCTTTTGTCGTATAACCCCTCCGATCCTTCCATAAACAATGCAAAAGCTGCCGGCGAAGTTCACAACCTTTTTGGTGTTGTCGGATCCAATATAGCCGGAATTTTTGTGGGTCTCTTCGGAATGGCATCCTTTTTCATACCGGCGACAATTCTTTTTGTCAGCATAAGGTTTTTCGGTGATTATACGAGGCGTATTATTCTTTTTACGCTTGCAGGCGGATTTCTACTCACTATAGCTACAGGCAGTCTTCTTTCGTTTCACGAAAACAGTTTTGATGTATTCGGACGCGAATTTTCCTCAGGCGGCATAACAGGTATTTCCATTAAATCCTGGCTGGTAAAATATTCCAATATTACCGGTTCTGTTGTTATGCTCGTTGTCATGTGGATTACCGGCTTTATCCTTGCGACGGGATTTTCCGTGATAAGTATCCTGAAACGTTTAACGGGAATGATCTTATTTGCTTCCGAACGGATATCGACGCATTACATCAAGTGGAAAGAGCGGAGGGATAAGTCGGTAAAACGTTCAAAACTTATTGCCGGACAGAAGGATTTCAAGGAAAGGGAAATAGAGATAAAGGCTGTAAAGGCAAAGCCCGTCAAGGATGCCCCTGTTCCAAAGCAGGAGGTCTTTGAGTTCATGCGCGCCGAAAGCGGATTCCAGCTGCCTTCAGTAAATTTTCTGGATGATCCCCAGGCAAAGACCTCCAGTTTTGACAATGAAAACCTGAAAATGCAGTCTAAGCTTCTTGAGAAGAAACTGGAAGACTTTGGTGTAAACGGGAAGGTGGTGGCAGTAATTCCGGGTCCGGTTATAACGACTTTTGAATATGAACCGGCTCCGGGGGTAAAGATAAACAAGATTGTTAATCTTACCGATGATCTCTCGCTTGCTCTCCGCGCGACGAGCATAAGGATAGAAGCTCCGATACCGGGAAAGGCGGTAATCGGCATTGAAATTCCCAACGCCGATAGGGAAATAGTCAGGTTCAAGGAGGTAGTCGTATCGGGCGCTTTTGAAAAGGCCAAATCAAAGCTTACCATCTGCCTCGGCAAGGATATAGTGGGAAATCCTGTTGTGGCGGAGCTCGACAAAATGCCGCACCTGCTGATAGCAGGAGCAACCGGCTCCGGAAAGAGCGTCGCGTTAAACACGATGATATGCAGCCTGCTCTACAAGGCTACGCCGGATGAAGTAAAGCTCCTTATGGTTGATCCTAAAAGGATCGAGCTTGCCATGTATGACGGCATCCCGCATCTCATTTCTCCGGTGGTTACGGACGCAAAAAAAGCCACAAACGCCCTTTTCTGGGCTGTTCATGAAATGGAGAGAAGGTACATGATTCTCTCAGAAAACAAGTCAAGAAATATAAACCAGTATCAGCAGAAGGCTGCAAAAGGGGCAAAAAACGAAAAGGGCGAAGTTCTCGAAAAACTCCCCCTTATAGTTATTATCATCGACGAACTTGCGGACATGATGATGGTGGCTTCAAGGGATGTGGAAGTTTCTCTGACGCGCCTTGCGCAAATGGCAAGAGCTGCCGGAATTCACCTGATACTCGCGACACAGAGACCCTCGGTTGATGTTTTGACCGGAATCATAAAAGCCAATTTCCCCACCCGTCTCTCCTTTCAGGTCTCTTCCAAAACCGACTCGCGGACCATACTGGATGCCAACGGGGCTGAGAATCTGCTTGGAAACGGGGATATGCTTTTCATGCCCCCCGGGACTGCAAGGATTCAGCGGATACACGGCGCATTCATATCTGAAGCTGAAATAACGAAGATTACGGAATTTCTGAAAAAACAGAAAAAGCCCGAGTATGACGAAAAGATAACGAAGGCGAGGTCGATTGAACAGTCCGATACCGATTCAACAGAGCACGACGAGAGATATGATGATGCCGTAGCTCTTGTCACAAGGACAAGGCAGGCGTCAATATCGATGATACAGAGGCATTTGAGGGTAGGCTACAACAGGGCTGCCCGTATAATCGAAGTTATGGAAAAAGAGGGGGTTGTCGGGCCGTCGGACGGCGTGAAGCCGAGGGAAGTTCTTGCCAGGGGATATGATGAAGTTCGATAATGCTCTTTTGGAAAACGTGAAAGGTTTTCTTGACCCTGAAGAGGGCAAGCGCCTTTATGATACGGCTCTTTCGGTCGCCGGGCAGGGACCATGCCTTGAAATAGGAAGCTATTGCGGTAAATCGACGATCTATCTCGGGAAGGCGTGCATGGAGAAAAATGGGATTCTGTTTTCCATAGACCATCACAGGGGGTCGGAAGAGCAGCAGCCCGGAGAGGAATATTTTGATCCTGAACTTTTTGATTATGCTTCATGGCGGATGAATACTCTGGAAAAGTTCAGGAAAACGCTCGAAAAAGCGGGTCTTGAAGAGACTGTTGTTCCGATTGTCTGCAGGTCCGATGTTGCAGCGCGCATGTGGGCTTCGCCTTTTCATCTCGTTTTTATCGACGGGGGGCATTCATATGAAACGGCGCTTACGGATTATAATTGCTGGGCCAGACATATAGTTTCCGGCGGCTACCTTCTCATTCATGACATATTTTCCGATCCTGCCAAAGGAGGACAGGCTCCTTACCGTGTGTATAATCATGCCCTTGAATCGAATCTTTTCAAAGAGCTTCCGATGACCAAAACCCTTGGTGTCCTTCAGCGGGTTTAATTGACCTTTTTAAACACATAATTCTTGCCAACGCTGAAAGTCCATGATAATTGGACATTGTTTTGGGCTCTATCGTATGATTTAACTAATTATAATTTAAAGCAATATTTCGTTCTCCCGTTTTATCTGATTTGAAGTGGAAGCACCTGTGTTCAAAATTTGTTTTTTGGATGAACGTTAACTATTAACAACAAAGGAGGATTCGACAGATGGCTTATGATGCGGTAAAAATGGCTGACTGGCAGATTTCCGAAGCAGCGGAAGTCAACATGCCGTCACCGGAGCAGTGGAGAGAGAAACTGGGCCTTATGCCCGATGAAGTTCTTCCAATGGGCAGGCTCGCGAAGCTTGATTTTCTTAAAATAATGAACCGCCTTGAGAAGAAACCCGACGGCAAGTATATTGAGGTTACCGCCATTACCCCGACACCTCTTGGTGAAGGGAAAAGCACGACCTCGGTCGGTCTCATGGAAGGTCTCGGAAAACGAGGCAAAAACGTCGGCGGCGCCCTGAGGCAGCCTTCCGGCGGACCGACAATGAATGTAAAGGGAACCGCGGCAGGCGGCGGTAATGCTCTTATTATTCCCATGACCGAGTTTTCCCTGGGGCTTACAGGCGATATTAACGATATTATGAACGCCCACAATCTTGCCATGGTTGCCATGACCTCCCGCATGCAGCATGAAAGGAATTACAATGACGAGCAACTTGCGAGACTCACCAAGATGCGCCGCCTCGATATCGATCCGACACGCGTTGAAATGGGATGGATCATGGATTTCTGCGCCCAGGCATTGAGGAATATCATAATCGGAATCGGCGGAAGAACGGACGGCTTTATGATGCAGTCAAAGTTTGGAATTGCCGTAGGTTCAGAATGTATGGCAATCCTTTCAATAGTAAGGGACCTTGCCGATCTTAAAAAACGTCTCAACGAAATTACCGTTGCTTTCGACAAGAGCGGAAAACCGGTTACAACCGGCGACCTTGAAGTCGGAAACGCTATGGCCGCCTTTATGCGCAATACAATTAACCCGACGCTGTTAAGCACTGCCGAGTACCAGCCGTGCATGATACATGCCGGACCATTCGCTAACATCGCTGTCGGGCAGTCATCCATAATTTCAGACCGCATGGGTCTCAAGATGTTTGATTACCAGGTAACAGAGAGCGGTTTTGCGGCAGATATCGGTTTTGAGAAATTCTGGAACGTAAAATGCCGTAACAGCGGCCTAAAGCCTCACGTATCCGTACTGACCGCCACCATCCGCGCGCTCAAGATGCACGGCGGCGGCCCAAAAGTGGTTGCCGGAAAAGCCCTGGATGATGCGTACACAAAGGAGAACCTCGCGCTGGTGGAAAATGGCGTCGAGAACATGGTTCACATGATAGGCGTCATCCGCAAGGCCGGAATCAACCCGGTTGTCTGCGTAAACAGATTCTATACCGACACCGATGCCGAGGTAGCCGTTGTTAAAAAGGCGGCTGAAGCAGCCGGCGCCCGCTGCGCCGAATCCAAGCACTGGGAAAAAGGCGGCGAAGGCGCTCTTGAACTGGCTGATGCAGTTGTTGAAGCCTGCAATGAAAAGAATGAATTCAAATTTCTCTATCCGCTTGAAATGAAGCTCCGCGACAGAGTTGCTCTCATAGCGAAAGAAGTTTACGGGGCTGCCGGCGTATCATGGACTGCTGAAGCGGAAGCAAAGGCAAAAATGCTTGAGAGCGATCCCAAGTATGCCGATTTTTCGACCATGATGGTTAAGACTCATTTGAGCCTGACGCATGACCCGGTAATAAAGGGCGTTCCCAAAGGCTGGATACTTCCGATCCGCGATGTTCTGATCTATTCAGGCGCCAAGTTCCTGTGCCCGTGTGCCGGAACCATAAGCCTGATGCCCGGAACAAGCTCCAACCCGGCTTTCAGAAGGATCGATGTTGATGTAAATACAGGCAAAGTCAGCGGTCTTTTCTAAGTGTATATGTATATATTGATGACTTCGGGGGCCCGGATTTTTCGGGCCCCTTTTTTTCTGCCCGATTTAGATATAAAAGGATAATATGCGTTTTCTGATTATCAATCCATTTTATTCCATCTCTGAAACACCTTCGCCTCCCTTGGGGCTTGCTTATATTGCAGCGGCTCTCGAACGCGAAGGCGTAGAGGTGAAGATTCTTGATTTCGTTGTATTCCCTTACAGCAGGGAGCTGTTAAAATCTGTTTTGAAAAAATTTGAGCCCCGGATTGTCGGGACAACGGCAGTCACAATGACTTTTGATAATGCAATTAATGTAATAAAAGAGATAAAAAGCATTGATCCTTCAATAGCTACAGTCATGGGCGGTCCCCATGTGACGTTTTGCGCAAAAGAAACAATGTCGCTGTTTCCGGAGCTTGATTTTATTGTCCTTGGCGAAGGAGAAGAGACAATTGCCGAACTTGCAGGAGCTTTGGATGAGGGCAGGGATGTTTCAGGAATAGATGGCATCGTTTTTAGAGGAAAATCAGGCATAGTCGATAACGGGCCCAGAAAAAAGCGAATAGATGTTGATTCTCTTCCCCTTCCTGCAAGGCATCATCTTCCCCTCGGAAGATACAGAGCCCTTGGGATGCCTGTCAGCATGACGACCAGCCGCGGCTGTCCTTTCAAATGCATATTTTGTGTGGGCAGAAAGATGGTGGGCGCAAAGGTCAGATACAGAAATCCGCAGAATGTTGTCGATGAGATGGAGTATCTTGCCACACTCGGCTTCCGGCAGATAAATGTTGCGGACGATCTTTTTACTTCAAATGAAAATCACTGTCTTAAGGTATGTGATGAGATAATTAAAAGAGGTCTTAAGATAAAATGGACCTCTTTTGCGAGAGTCGATACGGTTTCTGCAAAGGTTTTGACACGGATGAGAGAGGCCGGATGCCATACCGTAAGCTTCGGCGTTGAGTCCGGAAACAGAGACATCTTAAAAAGAATAAAAAAAGGAATCACTCTCGAGCAGGTGACGGATGCGGTTAAGATGTGCAATGAAGCGGGGGTAAGCCCGCATGCATCGTTCATACTCGGACTTCCGGGAGAAACTCCCGAAACCCTGAAAGAGACGGTTGAATTCGGAAACAGGCTTAAAGATATGGGTGTAAGCCATGGATTTCATCTTCTTGCACCCTTTCCGGGAACGGAAGTCAGGGAAGAAAAAGAGAAATTTGACATCAGGTTCCTTTCCGATGACTGGCGCGATTATCATGCAAACAGGGCGATAGTCGAGACATCTTCGGTTACGCGGAAGATGCTGGATGATATCGTCATCGAGTGGGAAAACAAGTTCAACGGATGGCTCGGATATATCAGGGAGCGTATTAAAAGCGGAGAAGCTTCGGAAGAAGAGGCCTGGCCGCTTGTGAACCTGGAGCGGATAGTCCTTGTTTACGATCTGATGATGGTAAGGGTTATAGAAGAAATGGGCCGGCTTGAATGCGAAACAGCCGCCTCTTCGTCAGAAGCGCTCGGTCTTTTTGCAGACAGGATGGCCGGTTCGGTTAAATACTCCCGCGATGAGATACTGTCCGTTTTGAATTACGAAATCGGCGAGGGGAATCTGATCCTGACGGACAATGATGGGAAATGCAGTTTAAAGTGGGTTGATTATTTATAGACAGTGAACAAAGATCTTAGTTGCAATCTTTGCGGCGGTATATTCCGAAACCTGGGAGCCTTCTATTTTTGCAAGCTCGTTTATGTCTGCAGCAATTACCTTCCTTTTCCCGCCGACCTTTTTTATCAGCTTTACAACCTGTCTGTATGAAAGGCCTCCCGGCTCTGGAGTTCCGGTTCCCGGAATCACCGAAGGATCGAGCCCGTCAAGATCGATAGTCATGTACACTTTTTCGGGCAGGGAATTTACGGCTTTGTCTATCCATGAATCATCTAATGGGTCAATATTGTGAGCGTAAAAAGGTTTCAGTTTTTTCCTCTTCACGTATCCGGCCTCACCTTGAGAGAAAGACCTTATTCCGACCTGGACAAACGGAATTTTAATATCGTCTGCAACCCTGCGCATTACACACGCATGATTATACCTGCTTCCGTTCCACATGTCCCTTAGATCAAGATGGGCATCAATCTGAAGCACGCCTATATCCGGATAAATTTCAGCCGCTGCCATTATCGGCCCGATTGAAATGGCGTGGTCACCGCCGAGGGATAGAAGAAACTTGTTTCGTATAAGGACGGTCGCCGCCGCTTTTTTCATCTCGTTTATGGCTTTTTCAGGATCTTTTGAAGGAACGAAAAGCGAGAGCGTATGTATGCCGGCTTTTCCCCAGAAGGCCGATGTTTCTTCATCGATGTTTTCAAGCTGCGCGGACGCGCTCAGGATATGAAGCGGACCATCTTCACTTCCAGCGCCGTAAGACGGGGCATTCTCATAACAAAGCGGTAATACAACTATACCTGCATCATCAAGTCCAACCGCTGGGATTTCAGCATCGCCAAAGCGTATGGATTTTTTCAATTTCATCTGACTCGCATTATTTTACAAAGATGGCGGCGGCGATGACAGTGGTCCAGAGGTTCCCTTCCGCGCCTAAAGCTCCCTGGCTTGTGTGCTGCGATTCGACTATTTTCTCACTCATCTTGTAAACTTCGCGCCGTGCGTCGTAGTCCTTGTTCGGATCGAATTCTATGCCAAGTGTATTTGCAAGCATTGATGCGGCAAGGTCCTCCGCGTATTCGCCGGCTTCTATTTCAGTCTGGCCGAAACCGTGATGCTCGGAAAGATATCCGTAACGTCCGGGTTCGGCAGGCAGGGCAAGGCCGATGCTTGCGCTAATTCTTCGCCCCGGTTCATTTATCTGTTCACGGGCCATGACGCAATGAGTTATTTCTCCGGCTTCAAGCTTGGCAAGCCCGGTTTCTATATCGATTATCTTGCAGTGCGGCGGGAATATGGATGAAACTGTAACAATGTTGAGGTGTGCAATGCGCGCCTCACGAAGAGCATTCTCAAAGGAAGACAGTTTTTCCTTGTTTACTCCAATTCCTTTGGTAAAAAACATATATCTCGGCACATACATGTTTTGTCCCCCCTTTGTATTTAATTAAACTATATCATAAGAATCGGCTCTTTTATATGTCCTGAAATACGTAATCAAGAAAAAAAGCGCCTCCCAGATAATAAAAACAGATAATAAAACCGGATAATAAAACCGGATAATAAAAATTGAAGTTTCTAAATATACTCAAAAATTCCGGTTTTCAATAAAAATAATCACAAATACAATTTGCCGGAAATATTGTTAGTACCTTAGAAATAATTTTCTGCGCGTTTCTGGCAGAAAATTATTTCGTGAAGGTA